>JAQGHJ010000921.1 GCA_028288905.1 Phycisphaerales bacterium
CTGTTCGACCTCGCCGCCCGCACCCTGCGCCCGCTCCGGGCCGGGGAGGCGGCCCGCGACCCGTTCGCGCCCGACCGGGTGGCCGGCCAGCTCGGCAACGATCCCGAGACGGTCGGGGCGATCCTCCGCCGCAACCCGACCGCGGCCGAGCCGATCGTCGTCCGGCTGCTAGGCAGCCCCGACCTCAAAACCCGGCGCGCGGCGGCCGACCTGCTGGCGTTCGTCGGCACCGAGCGGGTCGCCCCTCAGGTGCAAGCGTACGCGACGGCGGCCGACCCGGATGTGGCGCGGGCGGTGCGGGCGTTCCTCCGCCGGGTCAACCCGACCGCGTTCGACGCCGTCGCCGAGGCGATGATGGACCTCAAGACCGAGGACCGCACGAAGCGGCTGGCCGCGATGGCAGCGCTCGCCGCCGTCCCCGCCGTCGACCCGAAGCGGCGGAACGACGTGGCCGTGCTGCTGGAGGCCGCCCTGCTGGACGCCGCCAAGGCCGACGCCGAGGGCGAGGCGGCAGCGGCCGCGCTGACCGTGTGGCACGGCGACCGGACGGCCGCCCGGCTCGCCCCGGCCCTGAACAACCAAGACAACCTGAAGAACCGCCCGGCCGTCCGGGACGCCCTAGTCACCGCCCTAGCGGCGACTAAGGACAAGATTGCCGTCAGCGTCATTATGAAGTGGATGCCCGTCGAGCCGACGAAGGTCACGCAGGCACTGGTCCGCATGGGTCCGGTCGCCGAGGACGAGGCGATTCGCATCATGAACGTCTACTTCACGGACCGGACGCCGGACGGGGTGAAGGCACGGGCCGGGTGCGTCGGCGTGTTGGCCGAGATCGGGACGGCCAAGTCGATCCCCGCGCTCGCCCGGGCGAGCAAGGACCAACGGGACGTCGTGACCCAGGAAGTGGCGCGGCAGGCGATCGAAACGATCAAGGCCCGGCCGCCGGCCGCAGTGCCCGCCGCCACGCCCGGGCCGGCGACGAAGCCGACGTCGCGCCCGGCCGGCGCGGCGGCGCGGGCGGCGTGACCGCCCGCCCGCCGCCTGCTACAACCGCCCCGATGGACGAGGTGATCACGCTGCAGTTCGACGGCGGCAGCCGGGGCAACCCGGGGCCGGCCGGCATCGGGGTCGTGCTGCGGGCGGCGGACGGCACCCCGATCGTCACCCTCGGCCGATTCATCGGCCGGGCGACGAACAACGTCGCTGAGTACAAGGCCCTCATCACCGCCCTCGCCGAGGCCGAGAAACTCGGGGCGACGATGGTCGTCGTCCGCGGCGACAGCGAGCTGGTCGTCAAGCAGATGCGCGGCGAGTACCGCGTGAAAAACCCCGACCTGAAGGTGCTCTACGACGAGGCCCAGGCCCGGCTCGCCCGGTTCGCCAAGGCTAAGGTCGAGCACAACTACCGCGAGGACAACGCGCTGGCCGACAAGCTGGCGAACCTCGCCATGGACCGTCGCCGGGACGTTACGGACGTCGACGGGGACGACGGCGGGGCGGCACCGTCCACCACAATTGCTCCGGCGCTGCGCTCGGTGTCGCGCCCCGGTGCCCCGACAGGGCCCCCGGTTAACGCCGGCCCGCTGGGCCGGGCGTCGACCGTCGCGACCGCCCCCTCCGTCAACTCCGTCCACGCCTGCCCGCGTTGCGGCTGCGCCGTCACGGTCACGCACGCTTCGTCCCGCCCGCCCGCGGACCTCGGTCCGTTTGCCTGCACGTGCGGGGTTCGCATGAAGGTCGTCGAGTGAACGGGAAGGCGTCCGCGAAAGGACGCGTTGCTGCACGTCCCCACCTCGCGCCCGCGACGGGCCACGCCCAGCCCTACGGGCTGCCGCTAAAAGGGGAAGACATCCCCACGCCCGTCCAGCCCATTCACTTCCGCATCGTTACGCCGTCGTTCAACACCCGCCGGTTCCTCGGCGCGTGCGTCGACAGCGTGCTATCCCAGGACTACCCGCACCTCGACTACCGGGTGATGGACGGCGGGTCGACGGACGGGTCGGTCGACCTACTCCGGTCGTACGACGGCCGGGTGCGTTGGACGTCCGCCCGGGACGGCGGGCAGAGCGACGCGATCAACCGCGGCTTCGCCCTCCGCGACGGTGAGGCGGTCGATCCGGACGGGGTGCTTGGGTGGCTCAACTCCGACGACGCCTACGCCCCGGGTGCCCTCGCCCACGTGGCCGACATCTTCGCCCGGCACCCGGACGCCGACGTTGTGTACGGGCGGGCCACTTACATCGACGCGGCCGGGCGGCACGTCGCCGACTGCGCCCACGTCGAGCCGTACAGCAAGCACCGGCTGTTGCACTACTCCGACCTGATCGTCCAGCCGGCCGCTTTCTTCCGCCGGCGGGCGTTCGATGCCGTCGGCGGGCTGGACGCGGGCCTGAACTGGATGATGGACTGGGACCTGTGGATCAAGTTCGCCCGCCGCGACCTCCGCTTCGTCCACACGCCCCGCGTGCTCGCCCACTACCGCTGGCTGAGCGGCAACAAGTCGGCCGTCGGCGGGGCGGCCCGGCTGGACGAGATTGACCGCGCGATGGCCGCCCACGGCCTGCCCCGGCCGGCGTACGTCCAACTCGAGCGGTGCAACCTGCACCTGGGCGACGCGGTGAAGGCGCTCGGCCGCGGGCGAGTCGACCAAGCCGCGGTGGGCGTCGGCCGGATCGCCGCCACCCTCGCCCGCTCGCCCCGGGCGGTCCGAAGCCTGTTCTCGCTTCACACGTGGCGGATCATCTGGGTCGGCCAGGTGCTCCGCGCCCGGGCCGCGGCGGCGGACCGGCCGCCGCCTCCGGCCTCCTCTCCCCCCGGGGGAGGGTTGGGGTGAGGGTGGGCGTCGGAAACGCTTCGCATCTTCGACGCCGGACGCCGAACGACCTCATAAGGGCTGCCCCGGTCTCCCAGCCCCGATGCTCACCTGACCGCTGAAGCGGCCAGGCCGCGCGAGACGCGAGCCCACACGTTTCTGCGCGCCTGACCCACTGGTACGCCTCCCCCCGTGATCGCCTCCATTGTCTTCGACATCCTCGGCCCGAGCCTGGTCCTCGTGCTGCTCGGCGCGTGGGTACGCCGGGCGTTCCGGGTGGATGTGGCGTCGCTGTCGAAGCTGAACATCTACCTGTTTGTCCCCGGATTCTTCTTCGACCACGTCGTCCACAGCACGCTCGGGCTCGGCCAGGCCGCCGGCGTGGTGTTCGCCACCCTGCTCCAGGTGGCCGTGCTCGGCCTGCTCGTCTGGGGCGGCGGCCGGGCGCTGGGCGTGAACCGCCGCACCCTGGCGGCCGTCGCCATGTGCGTCATGTTCTACAACTCGGGAAACTTCGGCTTGGCGCTGTCGGAACTGGCGTACCCGGGGGAGGCGGGCAGGAGTGCCGGGGTGTCGGAGTCTCGGAGTGACTGGGTAAATGCGGCCACGCCGACCCCCACGCCGACGGCCCGGTACTCCGGCACCCCGACTGGATCCACAAAGAACGGCTCGGCCGCCCAAGCGTTCGTCGTGTTCACGCAGAACCTGCTGAACTTCAGCGTCGGGCTGATGATCGCCAAGTCGGCCGGCGGCGGGTCGCTGCGGGACGGGCTGCGGGCGTTCCTGCGGATGCCGACGCTGTACGTCATCACGGCCGCCCTGTTCGCCCGGTGGTGGCGGGCCGACGGGCACGAAGTGCCGAAGCTTGTCACCGCGACGGCGGCGTACCTGTCGAAGGGGCTCGTGCCGGTGGCGCTGGTCACGCTCGGGGCACAGTTGGCGTCGGCCCCGCGGTGGCGGCCGGTGTCGTTCGTGATGGCGGCCCGGCTGGTGTGGGGGCCGGTCCAGATGGCGGCGCTGCTGTACGGGCTGCACGTCCTGTTTCGCGGACGGTCGTCGGCGATGGACCTGTGGCCGTGGCCGGCGGAGAACCTCGTGCTGACGGCCGGCGTCCCGACCGCCGTCAACGTTCTGCTGGTGACCCTGGAGGTGGGAGGCGACGCCGAGCTAACAGCCGACTGCGTCTTCTGGACGACCATCGGGTCGGCCGCGACGATCACCGGGTGGCTGGTCGTGGCGCGGGCGAGCGGGGTGTTCCCGACGTGAGGCGGACGCGGCTGTTTAACGCGCGGGCCAGCACGTCCCCTCGCCCTCGGTCACGCCCCCGCGCGCTTGAACTCCGGCCGCTGGCTGGCCGCCAGCAGCTTGCTCCACGCCCGCATCGCCCGCACGCTGCCGTACGCGATCGGCAGCAGCAGGAACAGCCCGACGCCGGCGGCCGGGCGGGCGTAAAGGCCGGCGAAGATCGCGTCGTACGCGATCAGCCAGAGCAGGCCGTACAGCATGGTCGCCTGCCCGGCCTCGCGGCTGGTGGGGGCCCGCCGCTTCACCCGCAGGGCGACGGCAACGAACGCCAGCGACGCCAGCGCCGGCCCGGCCAGTCGCCAGTCGAGCCGCAGGTTTTCCGCCGCCGACCCGTGCCCGCGGGTGCCGATCCACCAGGCCGCCGTCCCGTCGATCGCCAACAGCGTTAGCAGCACGCACCCCCAGTGCTTGGCGTTCAGGGCCGGCCGCTTCTGCTCCCACCCGTAGCAGACGGTCGACAGAATCGTGACGTGGTTCAGCAGCCAGAGCGGGTGCCACAGCAGCGGGTGCCACGCGGCCGGCGGGACGGCGGGGTGAATTTCCAGGGACGGCACGAGGGCGTGCACGAACCGCACGAGCCCGAGCGTGACGAGTCCCGGGCCGACGAGGTACTTGCCGGCGGCGTCGTAGAACCAGATGAGCCCGAGCGTGACGGCCGTCAGCGCGACGGCCGGGGACCGCCCGCCGCCGACGAACTCGAACACCGCCGCCGCCCCGAGGGACAGCGCCAGCAGCAGCCCGCACACGCCGGTGGCGGCCCCGACGCTCACCCGCCCGCTCGGCAGCGGGCGGGCGGGCGAGATCTGGGCGTCCCGCCGGCGGTCGATCAGGTCGTTCAGCGACATGCCGAACCCGTACAGCCCGACCGCCACGCCGCCCACCGCCAGCGCCCGCCACGGGTCCCACAAATCGGCCGCCCCCGCGCCAGGCCGGTCCCACGCCTCCCACAGCGCCAGCGCGCACCACCCGTCGGCGATCGCGGTGAACACGAGCGCCATCCGGGTGAGCTGGAGGAGCGTGAGCAGCCGGTGCGACCAGAAGGCGGGCATCGGGCGGAGTGTACGGAGCGGGGGCGGGGTTGGGGAGAGGGGCGAATGGGGGAGGGGGTGAGGCGTGCCTCGGAGAGCCGGGACCTGTCGATGCGCTCGCGACTCTAAGTCTTGAGGGCCGGGAAGGCGGCGGCCCCCGCTGGCGTGTCACGCGCCCGCCGCTCTCACGGCCTTGGCTACGGAAAGCGGGTGGTATTTGGTCGCGTCGGGCGGGCCCGTCAGTGACACGGGCTTCCAGCCCGTGCGTGAACATCCCGAAATTTGGTCCTGCCTCTGAGCCGCCAGCCGGAATGCAGGGGCTGGAAGCCCGTGTCGCTGACGGGCCCGCCCGACGGTGTCACTGGGACTTCTTCCCCATCGGGGACGGGTCGCCGAACCGTCAGATCCTCCCCGCTGGGGTCGTCTAGCCGACGGGATGGCGGCAGGCGCGAAGGCATGAAGCGTTTAGTCTACTCCGGACCTGACGTCGGCCGCTTAGGGGTCCGGCGGGCCGATGGGAAAGCCCGGTTGAAAGTCCGTGGCCCCAGGGACTTCCCGACGCCGAGGACAGGGCCTCTCCAACCACGGCTCGCACCTGTTTTCGCACAGCACTTCGCGGTTGACCCGCCCGCGCCCGGCCGCTACGCTAATGCCAGTAACTTGCAAGTAGACGGTTGGTAGAAAGGTCGCACATGGCCCTGACGCTCGAACAGCTCACCAAGCGGTACGTCGGCCCGGACGGGTCGAGCGTGCCGGTCATTGACGTCCCCGCCTTCGCGCTGGCTGACGGCGAGCAGGTCGCCCTCGTCGGCGGAAGCGGGACCGGCAAGACGACCCTGCTCCACCTGATCGCCGGCATCCTGACCCCCGACGGCGGCCGGATCGTCTTCTCCGGCGGGCCGGCGAAGGGGGGCGGCGGCGGCGGGGCCGGTGCTCCCGCCGGGGAGACCGACATCACCAAGCTGTCCGAGGGCGAGCGGGACGTGTTCCGCGGGCGGAGTGTCGGGTACATCTTCCAGTCCCACCACCTGCTCCCGGGCTTCACGGCCCTGGAGAACGTGCAGCTCGGCATGACCTTCACTGGCAGGCCCGCCGACCCGGCTTGGGCCAAGCGGCTGCTCCATGAGGTCGGGCTCGGCGAACGGCTGCACTACAAGCCGGCCAAGCTCAGCGTCGGCCAGCAGCAGCGGGTGGCCGTCGCCCGGGCACTCGCCAACCGCCCGCAGCTCGTGTTGGCCGACGAGCCGACCGGCTCCCTCGACCCCCGGACGGCGCAGCAGGTGCTCGAACTGATTCGCCAACTCTGCCAAGAGGTCGGTGCGAGCCTGCTACTCGTCAGCCACGACCCGGCCATCGTCGAGCGGCTGCCCACGGCCGTGTCCCTGGCCGAGCTAAACCGAGCGAGTTCCGCCGTCGCCGCGGCGTGAGCGTCTGACGGGCCCAAGTAAGCTGTAAGGGGCGACGGGGGGAGCATGCGACCGGGAAGGCGCGAAGAGGGCAAAGACAGGGGCCCGGGAAACAGACACCGTCCGCCTATTTCGAGCGGCGTGGTGTCTTAACGGGCACTCCACCCGTCCCGCCTTTCTCCTCTTCGCGTCCTCCTTCGCGCCCTTCGCGGTCGCATCCTTCCCCGTTTGGTCATTCCACTTCCGACATTCCGGTGCTCTGATGAATCTCTTCCAACTCATCCTCAAGCAAATGCGGCAGCGGTCGCTGGGCACGACGCTCACGCTGGTGTCGGTGCTGCTGGGCACGGCGCTCGCGAT
>JAQGHJ010000367.1 GCA_028288905.1 Phycisphaerales bacterium
TCCACACCGAGGTCGGCAGCTGGGTGGCGCCCGGCACCGAGGTGGAGGTCCGCCGGGTCACCCGCGGCGTGGCCTCGATCGAGTCGGAGTACGACGAGGCGCTCGCCGCTCCGGGCATCCTCGCCGAGGTCGAGGCGGCCGCCGCCGGCGGTGCGGACGGCGTCTTCATCACCTGCTTCGGGGACCCGTCGGTCCACGCCGCCCGGGAGGTCGTCGACGTCCCCGTGGTCGGCGGGTTCGAGCCGGCCGTGCTGACCGCGCTGGCGCTGGGGGAGAAGGTCGGCATCGTGACCGTGCTCCCGAACGTCGTGCCGATGCTGCACGGCATCACCCGGAGGAACGGGCTGGCCGACCGGATGGGCTCCATCCGGGTCGTGGACATGCCCGTGCTGTCGCTCGACGGGCCGGACCAGTTGCTCGACCGGCTGGTCGAGCAGGCGTCGGAGGCGGTGGCGCAACAGGAGGCCGACGTGATCGTCCTGGGGTGCACCGGGATGATCGGCGTCGCTGCGGCCCTGCAGGAACGGCTGGCCAAGGACGGCGTCTTCGTGCCGGTGGTCGACCCGACCGGTGCCGCGCTGCTGTGGCTGGAGTCCGCCGTCCGCCTCGGCGTGCGCCCCAGCCGGACCACCTACCTGCCGCCGCCGGCCAAGCACCGCAACCCCTGAGCGCTGCGGCTCCCAGCCGGGGGGCGTTCCGGCAGGGCGGTAGCTCGTACCTCCGCCGACATCTCGGGGTCGATGTGCCCGACACCGGTGGCGGGTCCTGCCTACCCGGCGTGTTGTCGCGTGCGTCGAGGTTCAGGCACAACAGGGCTCGCCATCGGTGGTGGTCCCGCCGTGGCGGACGAGCTTGGCCCCACCGCTCGGATCTCAGGTGGGGCAGGCACGTTCTCGATCGCCGAGGTCATTGCCTGCTCCACCTGCTCGATCTCGGGGCTCACGTCCAGCGCGGGGTAGCTCACCCTGGCGTTGCGGAAATCCGCTCGCGCCACGAGCAGCAATCCGCGGCGGCGCTGCGGGCCCCGGTCCGGGAGCGGGATCATGCTCTCGTACATCTGGGCCCCACGGCGGATCCCGCCGTCGCACGCGCTCGGTCGAGGCAACGTCTCGCTGCGCGGATCGCCTCGACCGGTTGGCCGAGCAGCCGGTGGGCCTCGGCGCGGATCGCCAGGAGGTCGGGTTCCCTGTCGCTGTCCGGGATGCCGTCGAGCAGGGCCAGGGCTACCGCGAACTCGCCGGCATCGAGCTCGAACTGGGCACGCGCGGACAGCGCACCGATGTCACCCGGATGCGCGTCGGCCAGGCGGACCAGCTCCCGTCCCGCCGGTCCCCGATGCTCCGGGGCGATCGACCGGACGTGCAGCAAGCTGACGCGTACGTCGTCGGGCCGCTCTGCCAGCAGTTCCTCGAGCAGCGGTTCGCCCTGATCACGTTCATCCCGCACGAAGTGGCTGGCGGCCAACTCGGCCCGCGCGGAGAAGTCCCGCTCGCCGAGCGCCAGAGCTGCGTCGGCGTACGTCAGTGCCGTCGCAGCATCACCCATCTCCCGGCGGCGGGACGAGGGTGGAGCCGGCCAGGGCCTGCTCGCGGTGCTGGCGCGGCGGCAGCCCGTAGCGCTCCTTGAACGCCCGGGAGAAGTGCGCCGCGTGCTTGAAGCCGACGCTCAGCGCGAGGCTCTCCATCGTTCCGGGTGACGGGCGCGGGTGCAGCAACGCCGCATGCGCCCGGGCCAGCCGCTCGTCCATGAGCGCCTTGGCCGGCGAGGTGTCCGCCGAGCGGAACAGCGCGTACAGGTACCGCTCCGACACCCCGATCGCCCGGGCGATCCGGGCCGGGGTGAGCTCGGCGTCGCCCGCGTTCTCCCGGATGCAGGCGTAGGCGCGCTGCAGCTGCACCGCCCGGTGGTCCGTCGGGTCGGGATCGAGCCCGGCCTGCGCCGCGAGCGCAGCGGACAGCACGGCGAACACGTTGTCCAACAGCGGCTGCGTGACATCGGGGTCGACGTCCTCGACCCCGCGGCCCAGGGACTGCAGTAGCCCGGAGGCGAGCCGCCCGACGCCACCGTCCGCCCGGATCGTCACCGCCGTGACCTGTCCGGGGTTCGGTAGTCGCCGGGTCAGCTCCGCCCGCGGGACCCGGACGACGAGCTGCCGGGAGTCGTCCCGGAACGCCGCGGTGTAGGGCCGTGCGCTGTCGTAGAGGACGAACTGGCCGGGCTCGACCAGCTCCGCGACGCGGTCGTCCTGGGCGTACACCATGTCGCCGTCCAGGAGCACGCTCACGAACAGGAAGTCGTCACCGGTGCGCCGGATCAGTGCTGGGGTGCGGACCACCTCGTGTGTGCTGGCCGCCACCGTGCACAACCGCACCGCACCGATCTGGCCGCCCTGCAGCTCGCCGGCGAAACCACCGGGCTCGTGGCGGTCGGTGCAGTGCGGCTCGAGGTCGACGAACGCCTCGCAGATCGCCTCACGCCAGAAGTCGAAGCGCCGGGCGGCGCTCACCTCGGCGGTCGATCGCTGGAGGATCACCCCTCGCCCGACCTCCTGCCGTCCGTCCACGTCCCCCGGGCCGGGGGAGTGTGACATGGGTCGCTCCTCCGTGGCCAGGCCCTCGGGGTGGGCCGTCGGGGTCGGCCGTCGGGGGGGGCGGCCGCGGCGCCCGGCGGCAGGCAGTGCGCTCAGCGTCAAGAAGCCGTGCACCGACGGGCAAGGCATCCCGGGTGATCTGGCCCACGCTCCTGCCCAGCGCCCGCAGCGGAGCGGCGCGGGACCACCTCTCAGGGAGCGACATCGATGACGACCCAGGAACTGCAGCTGCTGGTCGACCAGATTCGCGGCGGGCC
>JAQGHJ010000421.1 GCA_028288905.1 Phycisphaerales bacterium
CGCGACCCGGCTCACCCCGACGCCCACCCTTCACGGCGGCGCGTCCGCGGTGGAATCTCCTGCTTCTCCCTCGGCCGTTGCCGGCCGGGGTCGCTCGGATCACCACACTTCCCTTTTCACTCCGGTCGGCGGTTCGCGTGGGCGAGCCGCAACCGGGCACCTGTCACTGGCGGGCGGGAGGATACAGCCGCCGGGCGGGCCGTCAATGCCCGACCGTGTCCGGCGCGGGGGCGGGAGGACGGAAAGGTGAGGGCGTCCCCGGTCCCCCGGCCGGCGGAACCGGGCTATACAATGTGAGCGTCGGACCTAGAATGGCTAGGCGGCGTGCCCGGGCGCGGGAGGGTGTCTCGCAAAGCCTGCCCGGTCACGCGTTTGTCGCCGCCGGCGTTGACCGCCTCCCCCCAAGCCCAGGTGGATTCGTGCCCGAACCGCTGATCGACCGGCTCCGCGCCAACGTCCAGACCGTTTTTTTGGGGGACCCGGCCGCCGTGGAGCTGCTGCTCGTCGGGCTCGTCGCCCGGGGGCACGTGTTGATCGAGGACGTGCCGGGGGTCGGGAAGACCGTGCTCGCCCGGGCGTTGGCCAAGAGCGTCGACTGCCGGTTCAGCCGCATCCAGCTCACCCCCGACCTGCTGCCGGGGGACGTGCTCGGGGTGTCCGTCTACAACACGCAGACCGGCACGTTCGACTTCCGGCCGGGCCCGGTGTTCGCCAACATCGTGCTCGCCGACGAAATCAACCGCACGACGCCCCGCACCCAATCCGCCCTGCTGGAGGCGATGAGCGAGGAGCAGGTGAGCGTCGAGAACCGGACGATCCCGCTGGAGCGGCCGTTCATGGTCGTCGCGACGCAGAACCCGACCGAGTTCGAGGGGACGTACCACCTGCCGGAGAACCAGCTCGACCGGTTCCTGCTGCGGGTCGCCCTCGGTTACCCGGACCGCAAGGCCGAGCACCAGATCCTGACCCGCCAACCGGGCCGAGAGGGGATCGATAAGCTCGGCCCGGTCATGACGGCGGCCGACGTCGTGGCGCTGCAGGACCGGACCCCGCACATCCGGCTCGACCCGACCTTGGTCGAGTACATCATCGATCTGGTGACGGCCACCCGCGACAGCGACGAGCTTCACCTGGGCGTGTCGCCCCGCGGGTCGCTGGCGCTGACCCAGGCGTGCCAAGCCCGGGCCCTCGTCCGCGGGCGGACGTACGTGACGCCGGACGACGTCAAGGCGCTGTTCCTGCCCGTGACCGCCCACCGCGTCGTCGGCAAGGCGTACCTGAACAACGGCGACACGGCCGCCACGGCGTCCGTCCTCCAGGCGATCCTGGACCGGACGGCGACGCCGCACTGAAAAGGAATGGATGAAGGAGGAGGGCGGGAGGATGGATGCGGGAATCGCCGTGCGTCCCGGCGCCAAGTCCTTTCCGCTTCATCCGTTCGCCCTTCCGCCTTCGTCCTTACTCCCTCATGCCCTGGTTCCGTCGCAACCCCGCCCGTCGGGCCGCCGTCCGCCGACGGCCGAGCCTCGACGTCTCGCTCGTCGGGCTCGTGTACATGTGCATGATGCTGTTCATGGGCCTGGCGGCCATCAACAGCGGGGCGAACCTGCTGTACGGCGTTTTCGGGCTGATGATCGGCATCCTGTTGCTGGCCGGGGTACTCAGTAAACGGGTGCTCCGGACGCTCACGGTCCACCGGGCGCTCCCGGGCCACGCCAACGTCGGCCGGCCGGCGACGATCAGCTACCGGTTCACCAACGGCAAGCGGTTCCTGCCGAGCCTGAGCGTGACCGTGTCTGAGCTCGACGCGGCCGGCGGGTTCGCGGCCCAGCCGCAGGCGTACATGCTGCACGCGGCCGCCGGCGAGTCGTCGACCGTGCCGGCCGACGTCGTCCCCCGCCGGCGGGGCCTGCACCACTTCGGCCGGTTTCAGATCAGCACCAGCTTCCCGTTCGGGTTCGTCCGCCGGGCCGTCACGGACGCTCAGCCGGACCGGCTGCTGGTGTACCCGGCCGTCGGGCGGGTCGACCCGGCCGTGCTGGACCTGTGCCGCGGCGGGGAGCACATCGGGTCGTCCATGCGGCCGCGGCAGGGCGGGCAGGACGAGTTCTACGGGCTGAAGGAACACCGGGCCGGCGACAGCCCCCGGAACATCTACTGGAAGCGGTCCGCCCGGACCGCGTCGACGACCGGCGTGCTCGTCGCCCGGGAGATGACCCAGGTGTCGCCGCCGCGGGTGATGCTGCTGGTCGACACGTGGCTCCCGGCGGAGGCGGCTGGGATCGACCGCGCGACGGCGGCCGCCCCAGCCGCGGCGGCCGCGTCGGACGTGGAGCGAACCGTCGCGATGGCCGCCTCGCTGGCGAGCGCCGCGATCGATCTGGACCTGACGGTCGGGCTGCTCGGGTGGGACGGGGCATGGCGGCGGATCGAGCCGAGCCGCGGCAAGCGGCACCTCGGGGACCTGCTGTCGTTCCTGGCCCGGCTGCCGCCAAACCCGTCGGCCGACACTGGGCAACTGCTCGAGCAGGGGGTGCGGCTCGCGCGGAACGGGACGACCGCGGTGCTGTTCACGCCCCGTCCGGCGGCGGGGCCGGACGCCGGTCGTCGCGGGGCGGTGGTCGTCCTGTCCGCCGACGACGAGCGCACGCGGCGGTGGTTCACGTTCGACCCGGGCGTCGAGTTCGCCGACGGGCCGTCGGAAGCAGCCCCGTCCCAAGCTGACCACGCCCCGGCCGGTTGAGGCAGGTGCCGAGGGCGTACGTGGATGGCCGAACTCGGGTCGTTGGCGTCCCTACAATGGTTCCGCCCCCATGTACCACATCAACCAGTTCAAGCCGACGCTGTACGTGCTGCTCGTGCTCGGCATCACCGGGTTCGCCCTGGCGTCGGAGTCGCCGGGCATCTGGGTCCTCGGGATCGGCGGCGTGGTACTGAACGCTTGGCTGGTCAAAACCAAGCGGTTCCGGCCGCTCCCGCGGCTCGTGGCCAACCTCGTCACGTTGGCGTCCATGCTGTTCGTCGCCAGCCAGCTGGCGGGCCTGAACTCGTCGGCCGTGCTGATCATCGGGCAGTTCCTCGTCGTCCTCCAACTGGTCAAGCTGTGGGAGCAGCGGCTGAACCGGGACTACGCCCAGCTGCTGGTGCTGAGCCTGCTGCTGATGGTTGCCGCGTCAATCAGCACCGGCAGCCTGTTGTTCGGGGTGCTGCTGGCGGCGTACCTGTTCGTGTCGCTGTACTGCTGCCTGCTGTTCCACCTAAAGGTGGAAACGGACAAAGCCAAGGCCATGTTTGCCCGCCAAGCGAACCCGGTCGCCGCGGGCGGCCCGGGCCGCCCGCACCATCCCGCCGCGGACCCGGCCCCCCTCCGGCAGGACCAGCGGCACCTCGGGCGGTCGATGCGTCGGCTGTCGGCCGTCGTGTCGGTCGGGTCGGTGGGCACGGCCGTCGTCGTGTTCCTGGCGTTCCCCCGCGGCCCGGCCCAGGGCATGTTCGTCCCGCCGCAACTGCGGGTCGGCAACCCGATGACCGGGTTCAGCGATTCGGTCAACTTCGACCAGGTCGCCCGGATCCAGCAGAACGACAAGATCGTCGCCTACGCCGACGTCCGCAAGAACGGCCGCAAGCTCGGGCCGGGGGACACGATCTACCTCCGCGGGGTCGCGCTAGACCGGTATAGCTCCCCGGCCCTGGACCCCGGGTGGGACCCGACCCGTTACCGCGGCCGGGGGACCGGGTTCCGCCGGGACCAGCGGGGGGAGCCAGTCAAGTTCGCGACTGTAGAGGAGACCGCGAACGAACTCCCCGGTTCGGACCTAGCCTCAAAGGCGGTCGGGGCTCTGCGGGATCTGGGCAACCGGCTCGGCGGGGCCGCCACGCGGCCGGCATTGGACACGTACGTGCAGACGATCGACCTCCAGCCGACCCAGACGAAGGTGCTGTTCGTCGTGTCCGGAACGGCGGCCGAGGGGCAGTTGGTGGCGACGGCCCGGAGCATCAACAACGCGAGCCGGGACGTGCAGGTGTATCAGGGGGCAGACCGGGCGCTGCAGACCGAGGACGCGTTGAGCGGCCCGATCCGGTACGAGGTGACGGCCAGCGACGCGCCGGAGGCGGAGCTCCGGCTCCCATCAGGCCGGACTTCCCCGTACGAGTTGCCCGACGTGGTCGACCCCAAGACCGGGGCCGAGGTGAAGGGGGTGCGGATCGCCGGGCGGGTGGCGAGCCCGTCGTACGTTCGGAGCTTTGGGGTGTGGGACCGGGACGTGATCGTAGAGGTGGACGGGCAGCCGCTGGCGGACGTGCCGGCCGATGATCGGATCGCTCGGGTGGCCGACGCGTACGTCCGCCGGGGCCGGAAAGTGACGGTCGTGCGGCCGGGCCCGGGCGGGCTGGGGCGGCGGGTGGAGTTCCCTTACGTCCCGCCGGCCATCGAGGCGTACGCCCACCGCCCGGACGTCAGCGGGACGGACGACGCCGGCCGGCCGCTCGCCGAGCAGCGGGACCGGCTCGCCGGGCCAGGCCCGCTCGACGAGCAGATCGCCCACAACATCGCCCACCACTTCCAGAGCCAGTACGCGTACACGCTCGACGTGACCGACGCCCGCACCCGTAAGGACCAGGACCCGATCCTGTGGTTCCTGTCCGAGGACGGCCGCCGTGGGCACTGCGAATATTTCGCAGGGGCGATGGCCCTGCTTTGCCAGGACCTGGGGCTGACCGCCCGGGTGGCCGTCGGGTTCAAGTGCGACAACTACAACACGTTCAAGGAGCAGTTCGAGGTCACGCAGGCGCACGCCCACTCCTGGGTCGAGGTCCTGACCCCAGAGGGGTGGCGGACGTTCGACCC
>JAQGHJ010000491.1 GCA_028288905.1 Phycisphaerales bacterium
CCCTCGGCGGGCAGCTTCACGGTCGCGTCGAAGCCCATCTTGCTGCCGGCGCCGAGGTCGGGGCTGGCGTGGTCGAGGATGTCGACCGGGCCGTGGATCACCTCGGTGTCGCGGGCCGGGTCGCAGTTGCTGAAGAGGTGGAAGAAGACGTCCTGCTCGTCGTGCACGTTTACGTGGTCGTCCACGATGACGATGTATTTCGTGAACGCCATCTGCCCTGCGCCCCAGATCGCGTGCATCACCCGGCGGGCCTGCATGGGGTATTCCTTGCGAATGCTGATGAACGCACAGTTGTGGAACACGCCGGAGATCGGCAGGGCGTAGTCGACGATGTCCGGCACCAGCATCTTCAAGAGCGGCAGGAAGATTCGCTCCGTCGCCTTGCCGAGGAAGTAGTCCTCCATCGGCGGCTTGCCGACGATCGTCGTCGGGTAGATCGGGTCCTTCCGGTGCGTGATGGCCGTGACGTGGAACGCCGGGTACCAGTCGGCCAGCGAGTAGAACCCCGTGTGGTCGCCGAACGGGCCCTCCATTAGCTTCTCGACCGGGTCGACGTAGCCTTCGATCACGATCTCGGCGTTGGCCGGGACGTGCAGGTCGATCGTCTTGCACGGCACCAACTCGATCCCGCCGCCGTTGAGGAAGCCGGCGAACAGCAGCTCCTCGACGCTCGGCGGCAGCGGGGCGGTCGCCGCGTACGGCAGGACGCTCTCGCCGCCGAGCACGATCGCCAGCGGCATCTTCTGGCCCATCTTCTGGTACATGCGGAAGTGGCGGGCCCCATCGTGGTGCATGTGCCAGTGCATGGCCGCCTTGCGGGGGCCGTGGACCTGGACGCGGTACATGCCGACGTTTCGACTGCCGTCGTGCGGGTTGCGGGTGTGGATGCCGCCGAGGGTGATGTACCGCCCGGTGCCGGTCTGGCGGTCGGCCGCGGCGAGGGACGCCGGGACGTCGAACACCTGGTCGCTCCGCAAGTCGCCGTCGAGCGGCCAACACTGGATGATCGGCAGCTTGGTCAGGTCGGCCTTGTCGCCCTCGAGCACGACCTGCTGACAGAGCCCCGGCCCGCGGCCGACCTTCGGCGGGTAGCTGGCCATCTTCAGCAGGTCCGGCAGCTTCTTCATCTTCTCCATCAGCGTCGTCGGCACCTCCGGCTTGACGAGCTGCTGCACCCGGGCGGCCAGGGCGTCGAGGTTCTCCGTCCCCAGCGCTTGGTTCACCCGCCAGTACGACCCGAACGTGTTGATCGCGACGGGGATGTCCGACCCCTCGACGCTCTGGAACAGCAGCGCCTTACCCCCCAGCGCGGCGGCGGGGGACTTGTCCCGCTCCGCATGAGCGTGCGGGGCCGGCGACTTGCTGGTGCGGTCGGCGATTTCCGCGATCTCCAGCACGGGCGAGACCGTGGCCGAGACGCGGGCCAACTCGCGGCTGGCGTCGAGGTGCTGGACGAAGTCGCGGAGCGTCGGGAAGGTGGGCATCGGGCCGCGGATGCTACGCGATGCCCAGGGGGCGGGGACAGGCGGGGCGGGAGGTGGCGGGCGGTTCTGAAAGTGACCTTGCCCTCGGCCAATCTGCTTCAGCGGTTGGCGAGCCGGCATGGCCGGTCAGTGGAACAGCGGAAAATGAGTACAGCTCGGTATGAGCATCACTGATGCCAACGCAGCGACCATCTCAGCGCGACGCGTCCGCTCAACGACGGCTCCGGCGAGCGCGATCGTTGCTGCCCCGAGCAGAGTGACGAACAAGGCGAATTCGTAGCGTGCACCAAGGACGCCGGCGTGACGCCGAGGCCCGTGAGTGCCACGAAAATCGGCCGGGGCTTCGTACTGGAGTAGGATCAAACTGGCATGGCCGTCGGTGAAGGCGATCACCCACATCGTCACGATCGCGGCGATGACCGCGATCAGGCCCGAGATGGCGATGTAGGTCAGAAGGCGTGCCGTCACGGGCCTGAACAGGACGCGCGTCAGCCGGGTGCCAAATGTCGCGGCACGCTGAGACCTGTGGCACCCGATTGACGGTCCGCGGTGGGCACCCTACGAGCTACCCGCTAATCGCCTCACGGCCGAACGTCATGCGAGCCTCTATCACGTCTATGACGCGAATGTGCCGCGGGTCTTCTTCCCAGACCCACAAGGCCTGACACGCGGTGCAGCGGTACAGGCGAGCCCGGATCTCGAGACTGTACGCCACGCACTTTAACGGGAGCCCGGATCGGTGGCAGGCGTCGCATCCGCCACGACGCCCAAGGGACGACAAACAGCCCAACATTGGTGGCGGAAGCGGCATAAAAATTATTCCGTACTTTGGCTGGGTGCGGGGTAGCGCGAGCCGTGACACTCGCAGTCACTTCCCTCTGCTTTCCTGTCCACCGCCGACTGTCGGCCTACTGCTTCGCCGGCTCGGCCTCCCACACCTTGATGTCGTCGAACAGCCCGTCCTTCCCCGCCACCCCGAGCTCGATTTTCGACTTCGTCGCGTGCCCGATCCCGGACGACTTGAGGAACCCGGCCGGCTTACCGTCGACCGTCACCCGCATCTCGTCGCCGACCGTCTCGACGACGACCGTGTACCACTTGCCCGCCTCCAGCTTCGTCGCGAACGGGAAGGTGACGACCTTGCCCTTCATGCGGGCGGCGACCTCGGCCTTCTTGGCCGGGTCCGCCTTCATCGCCTTGATCTCCTCGTTCTGCGTCCCGTCCCGCTCGTCGACGAGCGTGACGCCGGTGGGCTTTACCTGGGCCCGGCAGAGGTGGCCGTAGTGCGAGCCGGTGAACTTCCGGTCGTCGAACTCGACGTCCATCAGCGTCGCCCCGTCGAACTTCATCTTCACCTCGACGACGCTATCCTTCGTCGGCACGTCGAGCCCGAACACGGCCGCGTGGGCGGTGACGGCCGGCTTGCCGTCGGCGGCCGGCACCTCCTTGTCCCGCGTCTGCGTCCCCTTCAGTACGCCGCCCTCGACGGTGAACGTCGGGACGACCTTGTGCCACGCCTTGGCCGGCGTCGCCGACTCGAAGTCGTCGGAGAAGAGCAGCTTCCCCTTCTTCGCGATCGGGTCGGCCGGCACGGCGGCGGGGGCGGCCGGCTTGTCGGCGGCGGCGGCCACGGACGACGTCATCACCAAGGCGGCGAGCAGCGGGCTGAGCTTCACGGATTCCTCCGGCAGGGGGCAAGGGGCGGTCCGACGGGGCCGGTAGTACCGGGCACCCCGTCGGGCGGACCGGGGGCGGTCCGCCTGCCTGAAGCTTACCTGAATCCGGAGGCGTTCCGCGATGGCGTTGTCGGGCGGGTGGAAGCATCAACCGCGGCCCGCGGACAGGAGTGTCCGGCGACCCGGTCGGTTTTGGGCAGGTTGGCGCTGGTCGAAGCCCCCAAAGCGGCCGAGCGGCAATCGGTTTTACGGATGCGACGAAATGGCAGGCGGTAGCGTCTGAGATTGCCGAGGCCGTCGACCACTTATGGACCCGCTCATTCTGGAGCGGACGGCGTATGCCGTACTGCGCAGCCGTCGAGGCTCGGACGGCGTGAATCCCCGCTAACACCCACCAAAAGGCTCAGGATTTGCCGCATGGACGAGTCCGGGCGGCCGCCAGAGTCGCCGGTTACGTCAGGCAGAGATGAGGTTACTTATGCACACGACCCGCGCCGTGCTGTCCGCCACGTTCGTCGGCCTCGCCGCCCTCGCAGGCTGTTCGGACGATCACCACGATCACCACGCCCGCCGCCCGATCGACCGTGGGCCGGACGAGGTGATCGTCGTCCCCGCCCGCGGCCCGGACTGGCGCGACGGCCGGCGGTGGGACGGGGACCGCGACCACGACGGGGACCGCGACTGGCGCGGCGACCGGCGCTGAGGCCGCCCGCTGGGCGGTACGAGGTGGCGGGGTGACGCTGACGCGGATGATGCGGTGGCGAAATTCGTGGACCTGACGCGCCGTGCCCTCAACGGCGACGCTCGCCCGCACGTCGTCACCACCGGCCGGTGTACCAGCTGCTGTCTTTCAGGTCGTCCCGCGTCAGGGCCTCGGCGTTCGTGTCGACGAACAGGCAGTTCGACCGCTTGCTGTGCCGCAGGTACTCGCCGGACATGTCCCGCGGGTAAGCCGGCGGCGTCCACTGGTACCAGTTGTTGAACGTGTCCCCGTTCCCGTCCGTCACTTCCTCCCACGCGTCGAACGCGAGCAGCGTGCGGCTGGGGCTTAGGATCTTCGCCTGCTTCTTCCCAGGCCAGTTTGTCGACGTGCCGGCTAAGTCCACGGTCGGGATGCGGAAGAACAGGGCCGTCTCGTGCCCGGCCCCGTAGATCGCCTTCCGCTGCGGGTCCTTGACGCCCGAGTTCTGCCCGCCGTAGCAGTTCTCCCCGTACGCGAAGGAGCGATTCAACGCCGCATCCATCGCCCCGCCGATGCTGACAACTTGGGACGGGGGGACGAACGTCTCGAACGGCAGTTGGCCGGCGACGGGGTAGTCCACACCCCAGTACCAGTCAGAGACGATCCGGGGGTTGACCAGTGGGCCGCCAGGCTTTGTCGTTCTCGGTCCAGGCATGCGAGTTCCGGCACTTCGCCAGGATCCCCTTGTTCTCGTTCACACGTTGATCGCGGTCGCGTTCATGTCGCCGGTTGTGACGTTCGTCAGCAGGACGTTGCCGGCGTCGACGTTCAGCACGTTCGTCGCGCTCACCGTCCCGTTCGCCGCGGCGACCTGCCACACCCCGCGCCCCCGGTCTTGTTGATCATCCCGCCGTACGTGACAGTGCCGGTGGGGGTCGTCAGCTCCGACCTCTCGGGGACGTTGATCGTCGCGGTCGGCCCGGCCGCCACGGTCAGGTTGTTCAACAAGGTTCGGGTCTGCCCGGCGTTGACGGCGAGGGTCACGCCCGCTGAGCGAATTGTGCCCCTCGGCGTACCCGCCAAAGTCGACGACGCCCTTGGCCCGATCGTCACGTTGACGTTTGTCGTCACGAGCCCGTTGTTGACCACGATGTTCATCGTGTTCACGGTCCGACAGACGACGGTCCCGCCGCCGTCGACCGTGACGGTCGCGGTGTTGGCGGTCGACGTCCCGGCGACCGGGTTGATCGTCTGCCCGGTCCCGCCCGCGGCGGCCGACCCGGAGAACACCAGGTTGCTGCCGGCGACGACGTTCAGTCGCACGTTCGCCCCGGCCCCGAACTGCAGCGTGTTGGTGACCCGGAAAGTCCCCCGCCGGACAGGTTGATCTGCGAGGCGGCCGCCCCGTTGCTCACGAAGTCGAGCGTGTTCCCGAGCGCCATGGCCGTGATGAAGTCCGTCAGCTCGGCGTCGGCGGCCAGGTCAAGCCGGTTGAGCTGGAACCCGGTGGCCCGTTGAACGTGGACGTGTAGTCCGCCGCCCCGGAGCCAAAATGGAGCGCGTTCGCCGGGTCGCTGATCGGGGCGGTCAAGGTGCCGGTGGTGTTGTCCCACACGAACGTGCCGGCCCGGGCGCAAGGGGCCAATAGCCTGACCGCCCCGACCGCGGCCGCCGCCGATATCGCTCACCGCCACCGACTGCCGGACGACCCGCCCGAGTACGACACGCCCATCGCCTGCTCCCCTCCCGAAGCCCACGCCGCCCGTCCCCGCGGCTCACGCGGGGCCTCGCGGGCACGGCGGACGGGGATGCGACCGGCGCGTGAGGGCGGGATGGTAGGGGGCCTTCGTGAGCGGCCCGTGAGCGAGACCCCGGGCGTTGCCTCAAGAGTTAGTGAGCATGGGCCGAACGACAGGCGGGGGGGGTGGACGTATGGGGGCCGATCGTTGCCCGCCACGGCCCGGGGTTGGACCGACGTAAGTTCATTGCGAGTCACGAAACGCGCCCATGGGTCACGCCTCACGCGATCCAATTTTCGATCGCGATCGGCCGCTAAACCGCCCGCACCCTAGAACACAGGCTCCACTCGTGTAAGGCTTTGCCCGCCGGTCGTGGATCAGACATGACAGTCAGTCTTACTCGCCGCGCAAATAGCAAAAATAAACATCGCGTCGGATTGATGCTATTGACATTCATCACGGTGTGCGCCGCCACACGGCCACGCTCGGCGGTCGGGCGGACCGCCTTGTTCTTCACAACGTATTGAACGCGAACCGGCCTGCCGTATCAGCGCACGAGGGCCGCGAGGGGGGAGTCACGGTGGATAGTTCTCGTTCCGTCGGCACGGCGGCTGAAACAACAGGCCGGGCGCCAGTGGGGTCGGCGAAGCAGGCGAGGTCGGCCCCGTGTCCTGTCGGGGCGGAGCCGCTGGAAGCCCGCCGGCTGATGGCCGTCATCACGCCGGCAGGCCCGATCCTCGTGTACGAGGACTTCGAGTCGCCCACCCTCAGCGGGTGGGTGAAGGACAAGCCGGGGGCCGGCACGATTGACACGGCCTCGGGGGCGGGGGTGCCTTCCTACCACGGGGCGAAGGTCGGGCAGTTCTCGCTGCCGGCTGGCAACCAGCGGGCCGAGTTGTACCAATACCCGCCCGAGCCCAAGGGGGCCGAGCGGTGGTACAGCTTCTCGACGTTCATCTCGGCCGACTACGCGGACGACCCGTACCGGGACATCGTGGCCCAGTGGCACGAGGAGCCGGACAAGGACCT
>JAQGHJ010000507.1 GCA_028288905.1 Phycisphaerales bacterium
GCCCGGCGACCGTGCCGACCCTATCGCTGCCGGCCGGCGTCCGCCGGGCGACGGTCGGCCGGCTCCGGGTCGGGGCCAACTGGGACCCGGAGCCCGGGGCGTGGCGGCGGCTCGGGATCATCCTGACGAACGACCACCGGCTGTGGGTCGACGTCGTCCCGGTCGACGCGGCCGACGCCCAGCTCAAGGGCGTCCCGCTCGTGCACTGGACCGGGACCGGGGCCGTGAAGCTGACGCCGGCCCAGCGGGCGGCGCTGAAGGCGTACGTGGCCGGCGGCGGGACGCTCGTCGTCGACGCCGCCGGCGGGGACCGGGCGTTCGCCGACGCGGCCGAGGCCGAGCTGGCCGCGACGTTCGGGACGAAGCCGGGGGAGGTCGGGATGGTGCTGGCGGCCGACGACCCGGTGTACCGGCTTGCCGGGGCACGGATCGACCGGTTCGAGTACCGCCCGTACCTGATCGCCCGCGGCGTCGGGAAGCTGAACGCCCCGCGGGTGCGGGGAATTGAGCGGGCCGGCCGGACCGGCGTGTTCTTCAGCCGGGACGACCTGACGGCCGGGTGCGTCGGCCAGCCGACGGACGGAATTCTCGGGTACGCCCCGGCGACCGCCACGGCGATCCTGCGGAACATCACCCTGACCGCGACGAAGAACAGTAGGCAGTAGGCAGAGGGCGGTAGGCAGGGGGGAAGAGGAGAAGAACGGAAGTGAGGAGGGGCGGGCGAGCTGCACTTTTAGCGTCAGCCCGCAGGGCTGGGCGTCGGATGGGGTGCAGGACTGGAGCCCGTGCCGTGACCCGCGTCAGGTCGCCGCGTGCGGGTACCCAATCTGATCCAGTTCGACGACGAGCGCGGCCCAGTCGACCTGCGGGTTCAGGGCCCGGGCCATTTCCTCGGTCATCGGGCGGTGCATGTACACCCGCCGGACCTCGATGAACGGGATCTCGATCTCGTAGTGCTGCTCGGCCCAGCGGGCGTACGTGACCGGGTCGCCGTCGAGGATGGCCATCAGGTGCTCGGACCCGTCCGGGTCCGGGCCGGGCGGGAAGCGGACGTGCCCGCGGCGCCACTCGGCGTCGGCCGGCTCCCGCCAGACGCAGAACGTCGCCTCGGCCGGGCTCAACGCCGGGTCGTTCAGGTACGCCGCCAGCGCGGGCGGCACCGCGTCGGTCACCCCTGGCCACGGCGGCCGGCCGTTAGCGACCGGCTCGGACATGGCCGCGTCGTGGACGAACCCCTTCATCAGCGCCCCGGCCGGGCCGAACACCAGAAACCACTCGTCCCCGCCCCCGTCCCGCATCGACGCCAACTCCCGCCCGCCGCCCCAGCTCTTCTGGTAGGCGAAGTAGCGGAACTCCCGCTCCGGTTGGAGCACCGCGTCCAGCGCGGCGATCGCCCGGCACGTCCGCCGCAGCGGCCCGACGTCCGGCAGCAGATGGAGCGACCGCGTTGAGGCCATGCCGGCTCCGCCAGAGAAGGGAAGAGCGGAAGAGGGGAAGTAGGCAGGGGGTCCGGCCGAAGCGGGGCGGCGCGACCGACGGTCGATCGCCCTTCGCTGCCTACTTCCCCCACTTCCGCTCTTCGCCTCTGCCCCTCACATCCACCAGTTCAGATCGATCTCTTTGAACACGCTGTCGTGCAGGTCCGCCTCGGCGATCTCGACCTGCTGGACCGGGTTGACCGGCACGCCCTTGGCCACCTGCTCGGCGATGTGCGTCATCCGGTCGAACCGGGTGCAGTGCCCGGCGAACCGCTGGATGCCGTAGTCGACCGCCCCGTGCGAGTGGATGACGAACGGCCAATCGCTCGCCTGAAGCAGCAGCAGCTGGCGGCCGGCCCGCTCCAGCAGCCCGCGGACCTCGGCGTTCTGCCGCCACGGCAGCCCGTGCAGCTGTTGTAGCAGCCGGCCCTCGGCCCGGTACTCCATCTCCCAGATCCACCGGGTCCGGTCGTTGATCCAGACCGAGTGGTTCCCCTTCTCGCCCCAACTCCCCTCCGGCATCCGCACGACCTTGTCCGGCGGGTGGTGGTACAGCGCCTCCTCGGCCGTGTGCAGCGTCACCTGCGGGTCGTTCGCCAGCGTCAGGATCACGTCCCGCAGGAACTTCGGGCCCTCGAACCACCAGTGCCCGAACAGCTCGGCGTCGAACGGGGCGACGACCACGCCCTCCCGCCCGGTGTGGAACTTGTGCCCGCCGAGCACGTCCTTCACGACCGCGCAGAAGTGCTGGGCGTGCTGGTACACCAGCCCGTCCACGTCGTCGGGGTAGTACGGGTCCTTGTCCGACAGGGCGACCTTCCCGCCGGTCACCTTGTGGTACCGCAGCCCCCGGTCCCCGTACTTGCGGTGGAACTCCAGGTACGGCCCGGCCCCCGGGTACCCGATCGTGCCGCTCCACACCTGCTCGCTCACCCGCGGGTGCCGGGCCATCGCCGACACCCGCGGGTCCTGCGGCCACGACGCGACCCCGACCGGCTCCAGCGGGCTCCGCCACCCCCGCTTCTGGTCCCAGTGGAGCTGGGCCTCGTCCGTCTGGTGGAAGTGCCCGTTCTCCCGGATCCCGAGCGGCTTGGCGTCGGCCACCAGGTGGTTGTCGACGAAGAAGTGCGTGACGCCCGCGTCTGCGATGAACTGCTCGACCCCCGGCCGGCCCCGTGCGTTGTCGTACAGGACGGCCGGCATCCAGTGGTCCCAGTTCGGGCGGTACGCGCACTCTGGGAGCCACATGCCGCGGGGCCTGATGCCGAGCCGCCGCTCGCTGGTCGCGACCCCGCACTGCATCTGGGCGTGCAGCATCTGGTCGTTCAGCAGCAGCGGCATGTACGCGTGGGTCGCGTTGCTGGTGAGGATCTGGAGGTGCCCCTCCCGGAACCGGGCCGCGAACTCGGCCGGGATGTCCCGGGCGATCCGCTCGAAGTGCTCGAGCTTCTTGGCGTACCAGTCCTCCCACCGGCCGGCGAGGTAGGCGAAGTGCGGCTCGTTCTTGCCCTCGAACTCCCGGCGGTCGTGGTTCGCCCGCTCGATCCGCTCGTGCAGGTAGGCGACGAACCCTTCCTTGAACCGGTCGTGGGCGAGCTGCTCGAGGAGGACCGGGGTCAGCCCCATCGTGATCGCCGGCCGGACCTTCAGCAGCGCGCACTCGCCGACGACGTCGAGGATCGGCAGGTACGTCTCGGCCGCCGCCTCGTACAGCCACGCCTCGCCGTGCGGGTACGTGCCGTGGTTCAGGACGTACGGCAGGTGCCCGTGGAGGACGATGCAGAGGGAGCCGAGGTGGTCCGACATAGGTGGCGGCCATGTTAGTCGACGGCCGCGCGGGCCACCAACAACAGCCGGCGGCCGACCGGCGCCGACCGCCGGCCGCGCTACAATTGCCCGCGATGACCCCGGAGATGACCGTCACCGACCTCGGAACGATGCCGTACCGCGACGCGTGGGCGCGGCAGGAGGCGGCGCACGCCCGCGTGCTGGCCGGCGGCCCGCCGGAGCTGCTGCTCGTCGAGCAACCGCCGGTCGTCACG
>JAQGHJ010000534.1 GCA_028288905.1 Phycisphaerales bacterium
CCGGCTCAGGAGCGGGTGCCGGCGAAGCGGCCGCCACGGTCGCCCACCGGACGGCCGACCCGTCGGCACCCACCCATGCCCGGGCGGCCCCGACTGGCGGCAGTGCCCGCACCCGGGCCGCGGCGAACCGCAGCGCGTCGAGCACAGTACCGCCGGCCGCCGGGCCGCTCTCTGCGGCCCCCGGCGTCACCGCGCCCGGGGGCGGGGCATTGGCTTCGCGCAACGCCTCGGCGTAGGCGGTCGACCGGACCCATTCCTCGTGCAGCTTGACCCACCCCGTCGCCGCCGCTTTCAGGCGGGAGATGTCCCATCGGGCCCAAGCAAGCGTTCGAGCGTCCGGCTGACCGACGGCCGCGGGGAGGTCAGCTCCGCCCGCCGTGACACCGGCCGCGCCGCCGGCGGCGGATGGTCCCGCGGTCAGCAGCAGCCCAGGGCCGATCCGCTCCACGGACACCTCGGCTGACACCGCCCGGACTGCGGTCACCGCCTGCCGGGCGGCCGCCTCCCCGTCGGTGGCGGGGTCCAACAGTTGCGCGCGGACCAGCGTGGCCAAGATCGCAGTGTCTTCGCCGATCAGGTCGCCGACCGCCACGTGGACGGCGAGCGTGTCTGCGCCCTTCAGCTCAGCGGTCACGCCACGCGGTAGCGCGGCCGGGTCGGGGCCGAGCACCCAGTCCTTCATCAGTCCGAAGGCGGCGGCCGCATCCTCGGCCGTTCGGAAGCGCGCGTACACCCGCAGCCCGGGCACGCGTACTTGTCGCAGCTCGGCCAACGCGATTTGCCGGAGCTTCGTCCGGTCGGCGGCGAGCGAGACGTCTTCCGGTCGCCCGGCCGCTGTCCGCTCGAGCAGGTCTGCCGTGGCCAAACCCTTGAGCAACGTGTCCAGATCGGCGAAGCCGGCCTCTGACGCGCCGACCGCCACCTGTTCCGGCAACCATTGTCGGCGGCGGTCGAGCCAATCCGACCACTCGGCCGGGTCCACCACCCGGCCCTCCCGCGCGGTCACGAGCCCGCCGACCGCCCCCGTCTGCACCGCCTGCCGCAACGCCCGGCTCGACAGCAACGCCTTGACGTGGGGCAGCAGGTCCTCGACGACTAAAACCGAGGTATCGCCAGCATGGAAGAGCGGGGCAAATCCGTCCGCCGCCCGAGCTTGGCCGAAGGCTGAAGCAACAATGGCCGCGAGTAGCGTCGCAGCCAAGAGGGCTGGCAAGACGGTCGGCGTAGGGCGGGTCGAAGCGGTGCTCACCTTCACCTCCCGATGAGTTCGATACTGTTCGGTGATGCGATCCGTCGCCCGGTGGGGCGGATGACAACGGCGCGGGACACGCTGTTCGATAATAGCGAGTTCAACGGTGAGGTACGCAGGCGTCGGCGGTTCCAAGGTACTATTCTAGACGATTGGATTCCGGCTGCATCCGGCCGTCGAGCGTTCGGCAGACCATCGGGCACCGGCTTCGCGTTGCACGCCGCAGGTTGAATGTCGGGTGGGGAATTAACCTTGGCCCGCAGTTGGTCGCAGTGAGAGTATTGGCTTTGCGATGCGGGTTTGGTCGGCCACATTCACGGCCCGTCCGCTCTACCGACGTCCAGGCCTTGTCATGGGAGACAGTAGGGTTTATATTGTCGGATTCCCTCCCGGCGGAGCGCGTCGCCCCGTTCAACGTTGGGGGAGTTGGTCCCGAAGGTTTTGAGTGTCCCGCGTCGCCGGTCCGATTGGCCGTCGGCCCCGGGCGCGACGAGGCGCAGTAGCCGCTATGCCGACGATCAATCAGCTCATCAAGAAGCCCCGCCGGGCCCTCCAGAAGATCAACAAGGTCAAGGACCTTCAGGCCTGCCCGCAGAAGCGTGGCGTGTGCCTGCAGGTTAAGACGATGACCCCGAAGAAGCCGAACTCGGCCCTTCGGAAGATCGCCCGCGTCCGGCTCAGCAACGGCAAGGAAGTGACCGCCTACATCCCGGGCGAAGAGCACAACCTGCAGGAACACAGCATCGTCTTGGTCCGTGGCGGCCGGGTCCGCGACCTGCCGGGCGTGCGGTATCACATCGTCCGCGGCACCCTCGACGCCCTCGGCGTTGACGGCCGCAAGCGGAGCCGGAGCAAGTACGGCGCGAAGAAGGGCAAGTAGTCTAGGAAATGGTGAACGGGAAACACTGAACGCTGAAGCGGGCCGCGTCGATCGCCGCCCGTTCAGCGGTCATTGTTGCTCGTTCACCGTTTCATTCCCGGAGTATTCCCGTCCGCGCACCGCGGCGGGGAGAACCAACGCCCTTCGTGGGCGGACAACGGAGCGTTTCGAACATGGCGTACAAGAAATGGACCGCGAGCGAGCGAACCCTCAAGCCTGACGGCCGCTTCAACAGCAAGCTGGTCAGCAAGTTCATCAACTGCCTGATGTACGACGGCAAGAAGACCGTCGCCCAGATGGTCTTTTACGACGCGATGGACATCGTCGTGAAGAAGGCCAAGGACGTACCGCCGCTCGAGGTGTTCGAGGGCGCGTTGAACAACGTCAAGCCGTTCGTCGAGGTTCGCAGCAAGCGGGTCGGCGGGGCGAACTACCAGGTCCCCATGCAGGTGAACAAGCGTCGCCAGCAGAGCCTGGCGTTCCGCTGGATCCTGAACGCCTGCCGCGATCAGGGCGGGCGGCCGATGAGCCATCGGCTGGCCGACGAACTGCTCGCCGCCTTCAAGAAGGAAGGCAAGGCGATCAACACCCGCGAGCAGACGCACCGGATGGCCGACGCGAACAAGGCGTTCGCGCACTTCGCTTGGTAAACCTCGCCTGCAACGTGGGGTGGCATCGGATCGATTCACGGCAGCCCGCGCGACATCTGTCGCGCGGGCTGTCTTGACTCAATCCGACTGCGGTTTCCGGAATTTTTGTCGTCTCCATTCTGGGGTGCGGGCATCAAGTGGCTCCCCTCAGCGCAGACTGAGCCGGTACCACAGCGACGCGTCCACCGCCCGCTGGGGACCTGGTCGGGCAGCCGGCAGGGGTCACGGTCCGGAAATAAAAGCAGGGCGACGCCCGTGGGTGGGCGCGCCCTGCGGTCGGGTGGGAGGTCCGTCGGAACACCTTGACGGACGGGCGAAACTTCGTCGGCGGGCGGGGCGGAGTGCCCTGGATCGATCACCAGCCGCGGACCTGCTTACGAGACTTGGACAAGGCCGCCGAAGCTCCGGAGAGCTTCGCCATCGCCTGCCCGAGCGTCCCACGGGGCGGCAGGGCCGTCCGACGGGTGCTCGTCTGCCGAACCTTTCGAGCGGTGCGTTGAGCCATGAACTGGGCTCCTTTCCGCGGCGAACAGTACCCCACCGCCACGGCAAAACCGTCCCATTCGTCGCGTTCGTAACATCCGATAAGCTCCGGACGTCCGACAACGTCCCCCAAGGCGTCACTAGCGGCGCTTTCTGTCCCCGATTGAGAGGCTCAGCAGGAGCCCGACGCCCGTCCCACGTATTCCGCCAACTACCGCCCGCCGCCCCGCATTCCGGGCCGAGTCGTTTTGAACCTCATCCCGCCCGCGCCGACCCTTGGGATGGTCCTCGCTTTTCACGACACCGTCCCAATACGGGGTGATAACCCACAGCATCGCGCAGGCGAGCGCTGTGCCGAATACGTAGGTTGCGCGACAGCGATGCGACACGATGGCGATCCCCGTCGGGTCGTGGATAGGCGAGGACGACCGCGCCGAATGCTACACGGTGGGCGGCGGATCGGTTACAACCGCCACCCCGAATCGCGTGGCAACGCGCGGGCGACTTGCTGAAGGACACGGCAGCCCATGATCGACCTGAAGGACCTCCGCCAGAACCCGGACAAGTACAAGGCCGGCGCCCGCGCGAAGAACGTGTCGGTCGACGTCGACGCTGTCCTAACGCTGGACGAGCGGGCCCGCGGGGCGCAGGCGGAATTCGACCGGCTCCGTGCCGAGCAGAACCAGGTCAGCCAGCAGATCGGGCGTGCTAAGGACCCGGCCGAGCGGGAGGCACTCAAGGCCAAGGCCGGCGAATTCAAACCTCGACTCCAACAGCTCGGCGAGGAGCAGCGGGAGGTGGCGGCGAAGGTCGAAGGGCTACTGCTGGCCATCCCGCAGCCGCCGGACGACGACGTGCCGCCGGGCCGTGACGCGTCGGACAACGTCGTCGTCCGCCACTGGGGCGAGCCGCCGACGTTCGACTTCAAACCCAAGAGCCACATCGAAATCGGGGAGGCGCTCGGGCTGTTCGACTTCCGCGCCGGAGCCAAGATTGCCGGCAGCCGCAGCTATTTTCTTAAATCCGGCGGGGCCGAACTGCACGCCGCCGTGATCCGGCTGGCGCTGGACATGATGACCCGGGAGATGGGGTTCACTCCGATGGTCGTCCCGGTCATGGTCCGGGAACAGGCGATGAAGGGGACTGGCTTTTTCCCCGGCGGAAGGGACCAAGCCTACCGCGTCGGCGAGGTCGAGGAGGCGGGCGAGGACGTGCGGTTTCTGACCGGCACGGCCGAGGTGGCGTTGACGGCCTACGCCGCCCCCGAGAACGAGGCGGTGACGCTCAACGAGGTCGACCTGCCGCTGAAGCTGACGGCCGCCAGCACCTGCTTCCGCCGCGAGGCCGGCACGTACGGGAAGGATACGGCCGGGCTGTACCGGGTCCACCAGTTCGACAAGGTCGAGCAGGTCGTCATCTGCCGCAACGACGTGGCCGAGAGCAAGCGTTGGCACGCAGAGATGCTCGGCTACTCCGAGGAACTGCTACGGCGGCTCAAACTGCCGCACCGGGTCATCCAGTGCTGCACCGGCGACCTCGGCGTGAAGAATGCGTCGATGCTCGACATCGAGACGTGGATGCCCAGCCGCTTCGACGGCAAAACCCAAGCGACCGGCTACGGCGAGACGCACAGCGCCAGCCGCCTCTACGAGTTCCAAGCCCGCCGGCTGAATCTTCGGTACAAGGACAAGGAGGGGAAGGTCCGGTTCTGCCACACGCTCAACAATACGGTGGTGGCCAGCCCCCGCATCCTGATCCCGATCCTGGAGAACTATCAGAACGCCGACGGAAGCGTGACGGTGCCGGAGGTGTTGCGGTCGTACGTGGGGCGGGAAGTCCTGTGACGCGGTCGGCCCGCGCGGTCGCTGTGGGGCGTGATCCACAGGACTGGCCGCGCCGGACAGCGTCGCCGCGGTTGATACGTCGGGGCGGCCGAACCTGCCCCGTCCTCTGACCCGGCGGCTGCCGCGTGACGGAAACCGGTCCCCACGCCATCCTCGCGACGTTCGGCACCGACGGCGACGTAGTCCCTTACCTCGGGCTGGGGGCGGCGCTGCGCCGCCGCGGGCACGAGGTGACGCTGGCGACGGTCGACCGGTACCGGCCGGCGGCAAAGCAGTTGGGGCTCGCCTTCGCGTCGCTGATGTCAGACGCGGAGGCCGACGCCGTGTTCGGCCACTCTGACATGTGGCACCCGACGCGCGGGCCCCGGATGCTGGCGGCGTGGGGGGGCCGGCCGCATCCCCGACCAGTACGCCACTCTCGCCGGGCTAGCCCGC
>JAQGHJ010000581.1 GCA_028288905.1 Phycisphaerales bacterium
ACACGAAAACAGACACTCTTTCCCTACCCGAGGCTCTTCCGATCTGACCGCGACGACTTCCGCCGGCAGACCGGGCAGGTGTCGCTCGGCCTTGGGTCGGACTTCGTCACCGCCGCGTTGCGGGACGCGGGGCTAACGGCCGCGGCCGTCCGCCCGCTGCCGCCGGAGCCACAGGCGAAGGGGCCCGCACTGTTCATCGCGACGGGGACGCGGCCGGCGGCGGAACGACCCTGATGGTCTGCGACGCCGCGAGCGGCGGGAGAATAGGCCGTCCCGCAATGAACGAAACGCCGTCCGGACCGAATCCACACGAACGCTACTGACCACGAACCACTGACTACAGACTCCCAGGAGACTCTTATGACAATGCTCGCCGACGCCCCGAAGACCAAGACTGCCACCCCGACGTCCACCTCCACGCCAGCCGGGCTGGAGTACAAGGTGGCCGACCTGTCGCTGGCCGACTGGGGCCGCAAGGAGCTCCTGCTGGCCGAGCAGGAGATGCCCGGGCTGATGGCCTGCCGCGAGGAGTACGCCGCCAGCCAGCCGCTGAAGGGGCTGAAGATCGTCGGGTCGCTGCACATGACGATCCAGACCGGCGTGCTGATCGAGACGCTGTCCATCCTCGGGGCGGACGTTCGGTGGTGCTCGTGCAACATCTTCAGCACGCAGGACCACGCCGCCGCCGCGATCGCGGTCGGCCGGCCGGAGCTCGGCGGCACCGTCTCCAACCCCAAGGGCATCCCGGTCTTCGCCTGGAAGGGCGAGAGCCTGGAGGAGTATTGGTGGTGCACCGAGCGGGCGCTCGACTTCGGGAACGCACCTGGCGGTGGGCGGCTGGGCCCGGACCAGATCGTTGACGACGGCGGCGACGTGACGCTGCTGATCCACAAGGGGACCGAGTTCGAAAAGGCCGGCGCGGTCCCGGGCCCGGAGACGACCGAGAACGAGGAGTACAAGGTCATCCTCGGGCTGCTCGCCAAGACGCTGAAGGCGACGCCGACCCGGTGGACGAAGGTGGGCGAGGCCGTCCGCGGCGTGTCGGAGGAGACGACGACCGGCGTGCACCGGCTGTACGAGATGCAGAAGGCCGGCACGCTGCTCTTCCCGGCCATCAACGTCAACGACTCGGTCACGAAGAGCAAGTTCGACAACCTGTACGGCTGCCGGCACTCGCTGGTCGACGGGCTGTTCCGGGCGACCGACGTGATGATCAGCGGCAAGGTCGCGGTCGTGTGCGGGTACGGCGACGTCGGCAAGGGCTGCTGCCAGAGCCTCAAGGGCCAGGGCGCCCGCGTCATCGTCACCGAGGTCGACCCGATCTGCGCGCTGCAGGCGGCGATGGAGGGGTACCAGGTGCTGCCGCTGGAGGACGCGCTGCCGTACGCCGACATCTACGTGACCACGACCGGCAACTACAGCATCATCACGGCCGACCACATGGCCAAGATGAAGGACAAGGCGATCGTCGGCAACATCGGCCACTTCGACAACGAGATCGACATGGCCGGGCTGAAGAAGCTGGAGACGGCCGGCAAGGTGAAGCGGACGAACATTAAGCCGCAGTACGACATGTACACGTTCGCCGGGACGAACGGCGGCAAGGGGCACAGCGTGCTGATCCTGGCCGAGGGCCGGCTGCTGAACCTCGGGTGCGCGACCGGCCACCCGAGCTTTGTGATGAGCGCCAGCTTCACGAACCAGACGATCGCCCAGATCGAGCTGGCCCAGAACCTGGAGAAGTACGAGAAGAAGGTGTACGTGCTGCCGAAGAAGCTGGACGAGAAGGTCGCCCGGCTGCACCTGGACAAGCTCGGCGTGAAGCTGACCAAGCTGAGCGACGAGCAGGCGAAGTACATCGGGGTGCCGCTCGACGGCCCGTACAAGCCGGACCACTACCGGTACTGATTGGGGTGGGAGGGACAGGTAAACCGAGAAAGGCCGGGCCCGCGGAAACGCGGGCCCGGCCTTTTCGTTTGCCGCCGGTCCGTGCGGTGCCGGAGCACGGCGCCACGGGAAGGCCTTCGTCAGCGATCTTTCGCCGTCGGCCGAAGCCCCAGGTACCCGCCCTCCGCGTCGTACAGGTAGTCGAACGCGGCGAACGCCTTCAGGCCGGTGTTCAGCGTCGCCCCCTCGGTCCGCTTGAGCAGGGTCACCCGCCGCGGGGTCGTCGGGTTGGCGGCGTCCCCGACCTGGAAGTCGTAGTGCAGCCGGCCGTCCATCAGATTGACGGTGACGGGCGCGCCGTCGGAGACGTCCGTCTGCTCCGGCAGGCCGACCTTGCCGACCATCATGTTCGTCAGCCCGGTGTCGAGCAGGACGGTGCCCTCGGGGCCGGCTTCGCCGTTGATCGTGACCGAGCCGCGGGGGCTCTCCCAGTCCTTCAGTCCGGGCTTCATCGCGGTCGTTTCGGGGGAGACGGTCCGCTCCTTGAGCTTCTGGTACAGGAAATCGGGCTTGGCGACGGCCGGCGTCAGGCCGAGCGTGAAGCCGTCGCGGGTGATCGTGTACCCGCGGCGCATCGTGGCGGCCTGCATCTCCTTCAGGTTCACGAACGGGTTGCGCTCCGGGTGGCTCTCCTTCCCGCGGCCGAACCCGATGCCGAACATATACACCTTCGGGTCGGTCGACCCCTTGGCCTTGCCGCCGTTCACTGCCCCGGGAGCGACCTTCCGCTCCTTGGCCGCCAGCACCGGCACGACGGCCGTCGGCGGCTTCCCGTGCTCGTCCTTGGCGTCGAGAAACGCGATCGTCACCGGCGTCCACACGCCCTCGAGCGAGATGCCGCTGCTCGAGTAGGTGATCGACCCCGGCGGGGCGTTCGGGTCGATGTTCGGCACCTCCTTCGCCGACACGATGACGCCGACCGACCCCGTGTCGACGAGGAACGTCGTCGGCGGGCCGCCGTTGAGCGACACCCGGACCCGCATCGCCGTCAGCTTGTCGAAGTCGACGGGTCGGGCAAACGGGACGCGTACGCTTTGTTTAGACGTCGAAAAATCGGGTGCCGCGGCTTGGGACGCGGGTGGTGTGGGAGCCGCCTCCGGCCCGGCGGCGGACGCAGGCGACGCGGCCGCGGCGACAAGCGAGGCGGCCAGGCGGGTCCAAGCGCCGGGGCGAAGGCCGGGTGTGATTCGGGGTAGTTGCATAGGGGGCTTGCCTCACCGACGGTGCCGAGCGCGGCCGTTGCCGACGGTTGTAACGCACGCGTCGACCGGCCACCAAGCCGGGCGCGCCGATAAAGCCGCCTCGTTTTTCGATCCATACAACAGGCCGAGTCCGGACCCGTAGCTCGCCGGCGGCCGTCGCGTTCATCCGTTCGCCGACCCGCCGGCCGGGTGGAACTAACCATCCCTACGATGGCCCATGCGCCTCTACCGCCTCCCCACCGCGACGAAGATCGACGACCTCACCTTCACGGACGCCCCGTCGCCCGCGCCCGGCCACGGGCAGGTGGCGGTGCGCGTGCGGGCGGTGTCGCTCAACTACCGCGACCTGATGATCGCCACGGGCACGTACGGGGCGAAGCCGCCGCGGGCCGGGCTGGTGCCGTGCTCGGACGGGGCGGGCGAGGTGATCGCCGTCGGCGACGGCGTGAGCCGGGTGAAGGTCGGCGACCGGGTGGCGGGCATCTTCCACCAGAAGTGGCTCGGCGGCCCGTTCAGCGAGGCGGTGCCGGCGTCGGCTCTCGGCGGCGACTTGGACGGCGTGTTGGCCGAGGAGGTGGTGCTGGACGTCGACGGCGTCGTGAAGGTGCCGGACGGCCTCTCGTTCGAGGAGGCCGCCACGCTGCCGTGCGCGGGCGTGACGGCGTGGTCCGCGCTATTCGAGGGGCCCCGGCCGGTGAAGGCGGGGGACACGGTGCTCACGCTCGGCACCGGCGGCGTGTCCGTGTTCGCCATCCAGTTCGCCAAGGCGGTCGGGGCCCGCGTCGTCTCCACCTCGTCGTCGGACGAGAAGCTGGGGCGGGCGAAAGCGCTCGGCACCACCGACGGCATCAATTACAAGGACACGCCCGAGTGGGGCAAAGAGGTGATGAGGGTCACCGGCGGCGTCGGGGCGGACGTCGTGGTGGAGATCGGCGGCGGGTCGACGATGGGCCACTCGATCACGGCCGTCCGCAAAGGCGGGACGGTGGCGGTGATCGGCGTCCTGACGGGCGGCGAGATCGACCCCCGCCGGCTCATCAGCCGGGCCGTCACCCTCCGCGGCGTCTACGTCGGCAGCCGGGACGCGTTCGAGGCGATGAACCGGGCGATCGCGGTGAACGGCATCAAGCCGGTGATCGACCGGGTGTTCCCGTTCGAGCAGGCCCGGGAGGCGTACCGGCACCTGCAGTCGGGCTCGCACTTCGGGAAGGTCGTCATCCGGGTCGGGTGACGGGGGTGGGGCAGTTTCGCGGAGCCCCGCCGGGCGGTTCTCCGTCGTGGCACGGGCGTCCCGCCCGTGCTCGGGCTAGCTTGCAGGACGCGGCCGAGGCCGAGGCGTTGGGGGCCATCTTCCTCGCACCCGTCTCGGCATGGGCGGGACGCCCATGCAGCAAGGAAGGACTGCCCGCCGGCAAAGTGTCAGGCCGCCCCGGCCGATCTTTCGGATGCACGACGTTCCGCACCCCGGAAGGACCGCCGCCCATGTTCGGCTTGTTCGACAAGGACTCCGATGGCTTCACCAAGCTGGCCGGCCTGGCGTTGCTCGCGCTCGTCGCGTTCGCCGGGTGGCGCCACCTGCACCCCAAAACGGCGTTCGCGGCGGACGGGGCAGACCCGGTTTGGGACAACAAGGTCGCCCGCAGCAAGAGCGAGGGGAAGCCGGGACTCGTGCTGTTCACGGCCGACTGGTGCGGGGCGTGCCGGGCGTTGCACGAACAGGTGTTGTCGCAGCCCGAGGTGGTCGCCGCGATGGCCGAGCGGTACACGGTGACCGTCGTCGACCTGACCGACCCGAACTCTCCGAACGGCGGACGGGCGCAGCAGATGGGCGTCAGCGGCATCCCGACCCTGATCCGGTACGATGTCGACGGGACCGAGTCGGCCCGGACGCACTTCCTGCCGCCCGCGGCCATGGTGAAGTGGCTGCGGGTCGGAGAGTGACGGCCGACCCGCACGGCCGGCCCGCGATCCTCCGAAGGTCGAACGCAGGCCGTCAGCCTTTCGATTTTTGGATTTCGCCCGACTCCCCTCAGGAACTTCCTGCCCTACTCACGTCGGGCGCAGGCCCGCCCGTTGCACTCGTCGCTCCGACTGGCACCTTCCCGCCCCCCGACGTGGGGGACGCGATGAGGCCGGTCTGTTTGGTCGGTCGTCGCGTCGCGACGACCGGGTACGAAGGAGCGACATCATGGGCCTGTTCCACGAAACCCTCGATAGCTTTGACGACTTGTTCTCCCACCAACTCCAGGACGTGTACGACGCCGAGCACCAGATCATGGAGGCGCTGCCGCTAATGGCCGGTGCGGCCAGTTCGTCCGACCTGAAGAACGCGTTCAACGTCCACCTGATGGAAACGCGGGAGCAGGCGAAGCGGCTGGAGCAGGTGTTCAAGCTGCTCGGCACGGAGCCGAAGCGGGTCACGTGCCCGGCGATGAAGGGGCTGATCAAGGAAGGGAACGAAGCCGTCACCGCCACCGGGGACCCGAAGGTGAAGGATGCCGCCCTGATCGCGTCCGCCCAGCGGGTTGAGCACTACGAGATCGCGGCGTACGGCACGCTCCGCGCCTTGGCCCGTCAGCTCGGCCAAGACCAGGCGGCCGCCCTGTTCCAGAAGACGTTGGACGAAGAGGGTAACACGGACAAGAAGCTGACCCGGCTGGCCGAGTCGCACATCAACCAAGAAGCCGCCGCCGCCCATTGAGCCGCGGGCTCGTCTGGCCGAGCACGCTCGGCCGACCGCGGACAAGTGTCGGGAAAAAGCGGGTTTGAGCTGTCTCACGAGTTCGTAGAGCGGCCCGCGGAAGCACCTTCCGCGGGCCGCTCCGCGTTGCGAGGCCACCGCACATACTCGCCTCGCGTTTTTGCCTCGCGGACGCGATCTGCAGTGAAGCGGGGCCGGCCGGCTCTAGTTGTAAGCCTTTTTCACATTTTTGGGTGTCGGTCCAAGTCGGCTCTACGAAGTGCCGAAACCGATTGCGGAGCGGCTCACGTCGGGCCCGCAGGACTTCGCATGCGAAAAACCCATCAAACCGCCGTCGCCGCAGCCCTCCTCGCCGCCCTCGGGTTGACCGCCTCCGCCGGCGGCGGACACGCCCACGACCATCCGGCGGACCCGCCGGCCGCCCC
>JAQGHJ010000607.1 GCA_028288905.1 Phycisphaerales bacterium
TCGAACGTGAAGAACGAGATGCCGACCGGCAGGGCGACGAGCAGCAGAAAGTGCCCCGGCCCGCCCGGGCCGGCGAGCGCGTCCGGCAGCGCCCGGCCGAGCAGCCCGCCGTACTTGAAGAAGCACAGCAGCGCCAGGTTCACCGCCACGCCGGCCACCGCCCACCGCCGGGCCCACCGCAGGTCCCGGCGGAAGAAGACCGCCTGGCTCACCAGCGCGTTGAACCCGATCGAGAACAGCAGCAGCGGCAGGTACGCGACCTGGTTCAGCGCGTAGAAGACGAGGCTGGACAGGATCAGCACCGGCGTCTGCCACCGCCGCAGCACCGGCAGGTAGAAGGCGGCCATCGTGGCCAGCACGAGGACGAGGAACCACCCGTCGGTGAACAACATTCGGCGACTCCCCCTCCTGATGTCGGCAGTCGCCCCGGAACGCGTCGGCTCCCGAGCGCCGCGCGCCTGACAAGCCAGCCGGCAGGCTAGATGGCTGCCTCCCCCGCTGGCCCCGCGAGCCAGATCCGCCAGTTTGCGCCCGGCGGCCGCGGTTCCTGCGCAAGGCCTGAACCACTTCGACCCAACTCCGCGTGCCGCGACTCGGATCGACCCGACCCGACCCGACCCCACCCGACTCGAACGCCCGCAAGACCGTACCTCATCCCTTGCGGCCGCGGCCGGTGGCGGCCTTACAATCGGCCCCGTCCCTTATCCGCCCGCTGGAGCTCGTCATGCAGCGACCCATCGCGTTCGTCCTCGTGGCCTTGTCCGCCACCGCCCTCGCGGTCGTGGCGGGCGGCCGTCACCACGGCTCGGCCGCCGCAGCCCCGGCCGACGCCCCCAAAGTTGCCGCCGACGCCGGGGCGCAGGTCGAGCAACTCCAGCAGCAGATCAAGCGGCTGGAGTCGCTCGTGCCCGACCAAGCCGCGGTGATGACGCACGTCGCCTACCACTTCTCCAACCTTTATGGCGCCGTCCAGAAGGAGAACTGGCCGCTCGCCGACTTCTACCTCAGCGAGTCGATGAACAACGTCAAGTGGGCCGTGCGGGCGAAGCCGGTCCGCAAGAACGCCGCCGGGCAGGAGGTCGACCTGGCCGCCATCGCCCAGTCGATCGAGAACGGGCCGTTCAAAGAGCTGAAGCGCGCGATCGCCGCCAAAGACAAGGCACAGTGCGTCACGGCGTACGAGCAGACGCTGGCCGGCTGTTACGCCTGCCACACCGCCTCCGGTAAGCCGTACCTAAAGCCGCGGGTGCCGACGGAGCCGGAGGTCCGGATCATCGATTTCGACCCGGCCGCCACCGCCGCCGCCGTCCCGCACTGAGCCGAACGGTTCCGCGCCGGCGGCCTCCGTCCGTACCGAACTCAAAGGAACCGTATGGCACTCGTGAAGCGACTGGCCGTGACGACCGCGCCGAAAGCCGTCGTCCTCATCCGCCTGCTCGTCGGCGGCGTGTTCTTGTCCGAGGGCGTCCAGAAGTTCCTGTTCCCGGGGCTCGTGGGGGCCGGGCGGTTCGCCAAGATCGGCATCCCGTACCCCGGCGTGACCGGCCCCGTCGTCGGGGCCGTCGAGATCGCCGCCGGGCTGTTGGTGCTCGTCGGGCTGCTCACCCGGCCGGCGGCGGCCTCGCTGCTCGTCGTCATGCTCGTCGCGATCGTCTCGACGAAGTTGCCGGTCCTCGTCGGGCACCCGGTCTGGGGCTTCGCGCTGCCGAACGTCCCGATGGTCGGGGTGTGGGGCGCGCTGCACGAGGCCCGGGCGGACCTGTCGATGATCCTGTGCCTGCTGTTCCTGCTCGTCGCCGGCGCGGGCCGGCTGTCGGCGGACCACCGCGTCGCGTCGCCGGGGCGGGGCGGGCATGCCGCCTGAGACGCCAATGGCCGCCACCGCCATGCCAGGCTCCGACGTGCCGTCACTGCCGGCGGACGCGAGGGGGTCGCGCAGCCGCCGGCTGAAGGAGCTGGCGGCCCTGTTCCTCAAGCTCGGCACGGTGGCGTTCGGCGGCCCTGCGGCCCACACCGCCCTGATGGAGGACGAGGTCGTCCGCCGGCGGCAGTGGCTCACCCGCGAGCGGTTCCTCGACCTGCTCGGGGCGACGAACCTGATCCCCGGCCCCAACTCGACCGAGTTGGCGATCCACGTCGGGTACGACCGGGCCGGGCTCCCGGGCCTGCTCGTCGCCGGGAGCTGCTTCATCCTCCCGGCGGCGTTGATCGTGGGGGCGATCGCGTGGGCCTACGTCCGGTTCGGCCGGCTGCCCGAGGTCGCGGGCGTGCTGTACGGGGTCAAGCCGGTCGTCATCGCCGTGGTCGCGCAGGCGCTGTGGCGGCTCGGGGGGACGGCGGTGAGGACGCGGGGGCTGGCCGCCGTCGGGGCCGGCGCGCTGCTCGCGAGCCTGCTCGGCGTCGACGAGCTGGTCGTGCTGTTTGGGGCGGCCGCGCTCGTCGCCGCGGCCGCCCCAGTCGCTCGCCGCCGCCGGGCCGGGGAGTTGATACTGCCGGCGGTCGCGCTGCCCGACCCCGGCTTAACCGCAGGGACGCCGTTGGCCGCGGGGCCGGCGACGGTCGCCGGGGTCGCCGGGGCGGGGGCGGCCGGCGCGGGCGTTGGGCTGTGGCCGCTGTTCCTCGTGTTCCTCAAGATCGGGTCGGTGCTGTTCGGCAGCGGGTACGTGCTGTTGGCGTTCCTGCGGGCGGACCTCGTCGAGCGGCACCACTGGCTGACCGAGGCGCAGCTGTTGGACGCGGTCGCGGTCGGGCAGGTGACGCCGGGGCCGGTGTTCACGACCGCCACGTTCGTCGGGTACCTGCTGGCCGGGCCGGCGGGGGCGGCCGTCGCGACGGTCGGCATCTTCCTGCCCGCGTTCGCCTTCGTCGCGGCCAGTGCCCCGTTCGTCCCGCGGCTGCGGCGATCGCCGACGGCGGGTGCGTTCCTCGACGGGCTGAATGTCGCGTCGCTGGCGCTCATGGCGGCCGTGACGCTGCAGCTGGGGAGGGCGGCGCTCGTGGACCCGACCACCGTGGCGGTCGCCGCCGCCAGCGCCGTCCTGCTGCTGCGGTACCGGGTGAACGCGACGTGGCTCGTGGCCGGCGGGGCAGTTGTCGGGCTGGCGGCGACCTGGTGGGGGCGGTAATCCGGTGCGGGCGGTGACGCGCCATGCCAGCCGGATCATCGCATTCCTTGACTTTACTAAACGGTCAACTACTATCTGGCATCATGGGACGCGTCAGTGATGCCAAGCCTCGCCTGCTCCAAGCCGCGATGGACTTGGTTTGGACCCGCAGCTACGGGGCCGTCACCGTCGACGACATCTGCGAGCGGGCGGGCGTGAAGAAGGGGTCATTCTACTACTTCTTCAAGAGCAAGGACGAACTGGTCGCCGCCGCCCTCGACGCCAAGTGGGACATCGAGATCCGGCCGACCTACGACCGGATCTTCTCCGCCTCCCGGCCGCCGCTGGACCGGCTCCGCGAAGCGTTCGACCACGTTTATCAGGGCCAAAAGAACCTCCGGGAAAAGCACGGCTGCGCCCTCGGCTGCCCGTTCAGCTCCGTCGGCACCGAGATCATCGCGGCGGACAAAACCCTTCGGGAAGCCGTCCAACGCATGATCAAGGGCAAGCTTCGCTATTTCGAATCCGCTCTCCGCGACCTCCAGGCGGAAGGGCAACTGCAAGGGCAGGACGCCGCCCTGCTGGCCAAGCAGGTGTACTCGTACTTCGAGGGCGTGCTCGCCCAGGCGCGGATTGCCGACGACCTAGACATGCTCCAAGGCGTGTACGGCGGCGCGCTGAAGCTGTTGGGCCTCCACGAGCCGGCCGTCGCCGCGACGGCGTAGGGCTAAGTGTTGTGGTGCAGGCTTTCCAGCCTGCACGCCAAAAGAGCCATCCATGCAGGCTGGAAAGCCTGCACCACAAGGAACGCGCGGCGAGTCCGCGCAGGCAGCCAACTCGTTGTGCTGCCTCTTTTTAGCTTGTCCAGTTTACTAGACAGTCAACTATTGGTGACCGTCGCGACGTAAGGTTGTTCGAGAGAGGGTAAGGAGAGGTACGCACTATGTGGATCGTTCGACTCGCCCTACGCCGCCCGTACACGTTCATCGTGATGGCGGTCCTGATCGTGATGCTCGGCGTCGCCAGCATCCGGAAGACGCCGACGGACATCTTCCCGAACATCGACATCCCGGTCGTCAGCATCGTCTGGACGTACGCCGGGCTGTCGACCGAGGAGATGGAGCGGCAGATCACGACGTTCAGCGAGTTCTCGACGAGCTTCGCCGTCTCGAACATCAAGAAGATCGAGAGCCAGACGCTCAACGGCGTCGCCGTCATCAAGGTGTCGTTCCAGCCGGACGTGGACGTCGCGTCGGCCACGGCTCAGGTGACGGGCGTGGCCCAGACGATCTTGCGGCGGATGCCGCCGGGCACGACCCCGCCGTTCATCGTCCGGTACAACGCCGGGTCGGTCCCGATCCTGCAGATGTCGCTCAGCAGCGACCGGCACTCCGAGGCCGAGCTGTACGACTACGGCATCTACCGGATGCGGCAGCAGCTGGCCGTCGTGCAGGGGACGACGTTCCCGCTCCCGTACGGCGGCAGCAGCCGGCAGGTGTCGGTCGATCTCGACCCGCAGAAGCTGCTCGCCTACGGCGTCGCCCCCCAGGAGGTGAACGCCGCGATCAACGCCCAGAACCTGACGCTCCCGACCGGCACGGCCAAGATCGGCACCCGCGAGTACACGGTGAGCCTCAACAGCTCGCCGGACGCGGTCGAGGCGCTGAACGACGCCCCGGTCAAGCAGGTGAACGGCAAGACGATCTTCGTCCGGGACGTGGCGACCGTGCACGACGGGTTCGCCGTCCAGACGCAGGTCGTGCGGGAGGACGGCCGCCGCGGCGTGCTGCTGAGCGTGCTGAAGAACGGCAACAGCTCGACGCTCGACATCGCCAACCAGATCCGGGACATGCTCCCGACGCTCCGGGCGGCCATGCCGGAGGGGATGAAGCTGGAGCTGATCAGCGACCAGAGCCGGTTCGTCAGCGCGAGCATCCACGGCGTGCTGGTCGAGGGGGCGATCGCCGCGACGCTGACCGGGCTGCTGATCCTGCTGTTCCTCGGCAGCTGGCGGAGCACGCTGATCGTGACGATTAGCATCCCGCTGTCGATCCTCGTCGCGATCGCCGCCCTGAGCGCGCTCGGGCAGACGCTGAACATCATGACGCTCGGCGGGCTGTCGCTGGCCGTCGGCATCCTCGTGGACGACGCGACGGTCGAGATCGAGAACATCCACCGCAACCTGGCGATGGGCAAGCCGCTCACCCGGGCC
>JAQGHJ010000655.1 GCA_028288905.1 Phycisphaerales bacterium
TGTGACCGGCGCCGCGGCGGGCGGTTACACTGCGGTCCGTGCCGCACCACCCCTCCCGGATCATCGCTTTCCTCGCCCTCTGGGCCGCAGTCGGCGTGGCGTGCGGCGGGTGCGTGACGATGACGCCGCCGCCCGCAGCGGTCGGTGCCGTCGCGGACGCCCCGCTGTCCGCCGCGTTCGCGTCGCCGACCGCCCTGCCCGGCGTCCCGAACTTCGCGGAGGTGGCCCCGGGCGTGTATCGCGGGGCGCAGCCGACGGCCGAGGGGTTCCGCCAGCTCGAACGGCTCGGCGTCCGGACCGTCGTCAACCTGCGGGCGTTCCACGACGACCAAGAACTTCTGGCCGGCACCTCGCTGCGACAGGTGCGGGTGCGGTGTGCCCCGTGGGACGTCGGCAGGGGCGAGCTCGAGCGCGTCTTGGCCGTCGTCGACGACCCGGCCAGCGGGCGGGTGTTCATTCACTGCCAACACGGGGCGGACCGAACCGGGTACGTCGTCGCCGGCTACCGGCTGATCCGGCAAGGGTGGGACGCGACGTCCGCGATTGCGGAGTTGGACCGGTTCGGGTTCCACGCCGTCTGGCGGAACATCCCCACCCGCCTGCGCGAGCTGGCCGCGGCGGTGCCCGGGCCGGCCGCGGCGGCGATGCCGGAGCCTTCACGGCCGCTTGCCCCCCGCGCGGACCAGGGCGTATACCGGCCCGGATGAGCACCCCAACCCTGGCCGAGCTGACCGCCCGCGTGATCCGCCACCGGGACGAGCGGGACTGGGGCCAGTTCCACACGCCGAAGGAGCTGGCGATCTCGCTCGCGGTCGAGTCGGCCGAGCTGCTGGCCCTGATGCAGTGGAAGACCGGTGACCAACTCGCCCGCCAGGTGGCCGACAAGCGACCGGAGCTGACGGACGAGCTGGCCGACGTGCTCCACTCCGTCCTGCTGCTGGCGGCCGACCTGCGGATCGACCTCGGCGACGCCCTCGAACAAAAGCTGGTCAAGGACGCGTTGAAGTACCCCGTCGAGAAGGCTCGCGGACGGAACGTGAAGTACACCGACCTCTGAGGCCGACCCCGCTCACATCTGCTCGGGATGCTCGATCCCGAGCAGGTCCAGCCCTTTGGCGAGCGTGCGGGCGGTCAGGTCGGCCAACGCGAGCCGACTGGTCCGCGTCGGCTCCTCGCTCGTCAGGACGGGGCAGGCCTCGTAGAACGAGCTGTACTTGCCGGCCAGGTCGTAAAGGTACGCGCACAGCAGGTGTGGCTTGAGCTCGCGGGCGACGCCCTCGACCGTCTCGCCGAACCGCAGGATCTGCTTCGCCAGCGCGATCTCCTGCGGGGCCGACACGTCGAACGTGGCCGCGGCGAGGCCGGCGTACGAGATTTCACGCTCCGCCGCCTTGCGGAAGATCGACCGGACCCGGGCGTACGCGTACTGCATGTACGGGGCGGTGTTCCCGTCCGTCGCCAGCATCGCGTCGAACGAGAACATGTAGTCGCTCGTGCGGTCCTTGGAAAGGTCGGCGTACTTCACGCCCCCGATGCCAACGGCGTGCGCGATTGCCTTCCGACGGTCCTCGGGCAGTTCCGGGTTCTTCTCAGTCACCAGTGCGAACGCGCGTTCCTCCGCCTCCCCCAGTAGATCCTTGAGCTTGACGGTCCCGCCCGTCCGGCTCTTGAACGGCTTGCCGTCCGGGCCGAGCATCGTGCCGAACGCGGCGTGCTCGAGCGCGACGCCCTCCGCCCACCCGGCCTTTCGTGCGGTCGCGAACACCTGCTGGAAGTGCTGCGACTGCCGGGCATCGACGAAGTACAACACCCGGTTGGCGTGCAGCTGCTCCGTCCGGTACCGGAGGGCCGCCAAATCGGTCGTGCCGTACAGGAAGCCGCCGCCGGACTTCTCGACGATCAGCGGGGCCTTGCCGGGCCCGTCGGCGAAAACGGCGATCGCCCCCTCGCTCTCGACGGCCAGCCCCTTCGCCCGCAGTTCGCGGACGACGTCGGCCAGGTACGGGTTGTAGAACGACTCCCCCCGCTCGTCCGACTGTTTCAACCCGACGCCGAGCGTCTCGTACACGGCTTGGTAATGGCGGCGCGTCTCGGCCACGATCCGCTGCCACAGCCCTAGCTCGTCCGACCCGCCCGCCTGCAGTTGGACGACCGTTTGCCGGGCCTCGTCCGCGAACGCCGGCTCGGCGTCGAATCGCTTCTTCGCCTGGACGTAGAACGCCTCTAGGTCCTCGATGTGCTCGGCCCCCCCGCCGACCGACCGCAGCTCGGCGATCAGCATGCCGAACTGGGTGCCCCAGTCGCCGAGGTGGTTCTGGCGGATGACCCGGTCCCCCCGGAATTCGAGCACCCTGGCGACCGCGTCCCCGAGAATCGTGCTCCGGATGTGCCCGACGTGCATCTCCTTCGCCACGTTCGGCCCGCTGTAGTCGACGACCACCGTCTGCGGCACCTCGACCGCCTCCACCCCGAGCCGGTCGTCCTTGGCGGCGGCGGCGAGTTGGGCCGCCACCCACCGGGGGCTCAGCCGGACGTTGATGAACCCGGGGCCCGCGATCCAATTCTTGTCCGGCGGACCGTCGGCCATCCCGCCAAGGTCGAGTTTGGCAAGGATCTGCTCGGCCACCGCCCGCGGGTTCGTCTTCTGCCCCGTCCGCTCGGTCACGAGCTTGGCCAGTCCCATGGCGGCGTTCGATTGATAATCGCCGAACTTGTCGTTCTGGCTGGCGGTGATCAGCGGGTCGGCGTCGAGGTCGAACGCGGCGCGGATGGCGGCCCGGAACGCGGCGTCGAGCTGGTGGGCGATCGTCTTCATGGCGGCAGGCGAACGAGCGGGCCAAGCCGTGCCCGCTCACACTCAGCGGCGGGCGGGCGGCGGCACGCGGGAAAGCCGGTCATGCTACCCAGGGGCCGGCCGTCGGGCCAACGACCTGAGGCCGACGCGCGGCAGACCACCCAGCCGCGAGGTGGACCAACGGAAGGGGCGGAGCGTCGGTAATCCATCTTGGGGGCGGCGCGGTGCCGTCAGGTCGTGGCGGCCGGCTCGTCTGGACGGGGTCCGGACGCCGGACCGTGCGGCCGCGATCCAGAGGTGGGGTAGGTGTTCCGCCGCCGCTTCGGATTTGCTCGCCGGACGGCCGCAGGGCGGTATAATCCGGCGTCGCGTCCCGCCCGCTCCCCGGTTCTGCCGGCGGGCCTTCGGCCGGTCCGCGGGGTACTTCCCAGTTCGACATTCTCAGTTCGACCTTCGCAACTCACGCTTCACCCGGGTGGTCCAAGGATGACTCTCATGACGAAGAACGTGCGCCGGTGGGTCCTGGCCGCCGCCCTGGCCGCCGCCGGCGGGATGCCGGCTGGGTGGTCGGGGTCGCTCGCCGGTGCCGCGGCCGCCCCGGCGGCGCAACAGGTCGCGTCGGCCGAGCAGACGGCCCAGGCCGCCCAGTTC
>JAQGHJ010000657.1 GCA_028288905.1 Phycisphaerales bacterium
GCCGCCAACTCTCACTTGCCCACGAGGAGCATCCACGACGCCCCGAACTTGTCGGCGACCATGCCGAACCGCGGGGAGAAGAACGTCTTCGTCAGCGGCATCTGCACCTGTCCGCCGCCGGCGGCCAGCGCGGCGAACACCCGGTCGGCGTCGGCCTCGGTCGGGACCGTCAGCGACAGCGAGAACCCCTTGAACGACGGGCCCCCGCCACACCGGCCGTCGGACGCCATGATCGTCGTGTCCCCGACCGTCATCTGCATGTGCATCACCTTGTCCTCGCTCCCGGGCGGGACCATCTTCGGGTCGCACGGCTCGGGGCTGTCCTTGAACCGCATCATCATCGTCACCTCGGCCCCGAGCGTGGCCTTGTAGAACGCGGCGGCCTCTTCGCAGCGGCCGTCGAAGAACAGGTAGGGCTGGACTTTCATGGCGGTACCTCGGTCGGGTGGGTCGGCGGGAAGTTCGGAACGGGTCGGCGGGCGGGGAACGCGTGCCCCGCGTCACGATCTGCGGAACGGCGGATGGTCGCGGTCTGGAACGTTCCTCACGGCACGGCCACGGCCACGCCCTGGGGCGTCGGCGCCGCCTCGGCCAGCGTTTTCAGTTGGGCCAAGCCAACCTCGAAGTCGCCGCCGCACATCTTGTCCATGTTCATGAACAGGCAGGCGGCCTTGGACACGAAGTTCTTCTCCCCGTTCAGGGTCCAGGTCACCTCGGTCGCCCCGCCCGCCCGCGGGGCGAACGTGAAGTCGGCCGTGTTCGTGCCCTTGAACGGCCGCAGGAAGTCGAGCCGCATCCGGACCCGTTCGCCCGGCCGGCTGTCGACGACCGTCATGCTCCCGGCCCCGACGTCGTTGTTCCCGTCCCACCGGTAGATCGCCCCGAGCCCGGCGGCCGGGCCCTCGAACGCCGTCTTCATGTTCGGGTCCCGCTTGGCGTACGGGGACCACGCCGGCCAACCTCGCAAGTCGTTCACCCGCTCGAACAAAGCAGCCGCCGGGGCGCCGATCGTGGTCGATCGCGCGACGCGGAAGTGGGCGGGCTGAAGGGCGACGAACACGAGCAGCCCGATGACGAGCACGGCGAGGACGATGAGGATCTTGACGATCATGAAAGTGGCGCTCCGAAGGTAGGAATTGGGTCGGCCGAGGGCGTGTCCCGCCTGCGGCCGAACGGGGTTCAGTGACACTGACCTCTAACCCGGCCGATGGGCGGAAAATCACACGGCGTAGGCGGTGCCCGGGAAGCCGAAGCACCGGGTGGCATGGGCAAACTTCTTGTTTGCCCATGCCACCCGGACTGGCGACGTTCCGCCTTGCCTCGACGCTCATCACATCGTCGGCAGGTACTCAGCGAGGCGGGCGAGCGTCTGCTTGCCGCCCTCGATCGCCCCGTGCTTCTCGACCACGTACGCCTTGGCCTCGGCGGTGACGAACAGCGCACGCATCGTGAGCCGGGTCCGGCCGCCCCCGGCGTCCTCGAACGTGACGGTGGTCCGGTGGCTCATCGACTCGCAGCCCTCGTCGCCGCCGCCGTGGTTGAAGACGAGCCGCTCGGGCGGGACGACCTCCAGGTACGTGACCTTGTTCTGGTAGTCGGTGCCGTCCGGCCCGTGCATGACGAACCGCCACACCCCGCCGGGGGACACGTCCATGCTAAAGGTGGTGGTCGTGAACCCGCGGGGGCCCCACCACTTCGCCAAGTGGGCCGGGTCGGTCCACGCCCGGTACACCAGATCCCGCGGCGCGTCGTACTCGCGGAACTGGACGATCTCACGGTCGGCGACGTCGGCGTGGCTCGGAACGGCGGCGGCCGGGGTGATTGTCGATTGATTCATAAGTGTAAATCCTGTGTTCGTGCTTCGGTTGCGCCTGCGGTGGAAGAGGCGAGGCGGCGGCGGCCCCTTCCCTCGTGGCACGGGTTCTCAAAGCGTGTGGCGTTTACTCGCGCCTGCGGGCACCGCCCGCCCGAACCGCGAGGGGCGACCTCACGCCGTGCCGTCGCGGCGGTCCCGGGCAACGTGCGGGGCACACGCACGCACGGGTTGGAAACCCGTGCCACGGGGGACGCGGCCGACGGCTCAGGCGAACTTCGGGAGCAGTTCGACCAGCCGGTCGAACGACTCGTTCCACCCGCCGGTGTGCGACGCCCGGCTCTCGGCCGACGCCAGCCCGGCCTGGACGAACGTCATCTCCGTCTTGCCGCCGGGCCGGTCGGCGAACGTGAGGGTCACCAACGACGCGTGGCCGAGCCGGCCGGCCGCGTCCTCCCAGGCGTGGGTGAACGCCAGCCGGGCCGGCGGCACGACCTCGCGGTAGGTGCCCCCGGAAATGTGGTCCCGGCCGTCCGGGGACCGCATGCCCGCCCGCCACGCCCCGCCGGCGCGGACGTCGGCCTCGGCGAACAGCGGCGTGAAGTCCTTGCAGCAGAGCCACCGGGCCAGCAGGGCCGGGTCCGTCCACGCCCGGAACACGAGGGCCGGCGGGGCGTCGAACACCCGGCTCAGGACGAGGTCCGGGACGGCCGGCGCGGCGGCCGGAACGACCGGCGTCGCCCGCGCCGGGGCCGGAGGGGCCTGGACGGCCGTCGCGGTCTCACTTCTTGCGGCCATGCTTCTTCTCCTGTGCGGGGGGCGGTTCGGCCTTGGCCTCGGTCGCTTGGAGTTCCTTCAGGTACGCGTCGAGCCGGTCGAAGCTTTCCTCCCAGAACCGGCGGTACCGGCCGACCCAGTCGTCGACGTCCTTCAGCGGCCCGGCCGCCAGCCGGCACGGCCGCCACTGGGCGTCCCGCCCTCGCGAGATCAGCCCGGCCCGCTCCAGCACCTTCAGGTGCTTGGAGATGCCCGGCAGGCTCATCGCGAACGGGGCGGCCAAGTCGTTAACCGTCGCCTCGCCCGACGCGAGCCGGGCCAGGATGGCCCGCCGGGTTGGATCGGCGAGGGCGGCGAACGTGGTGCTCAGTGCGTCGGCCGACATCGTGATTAACTGAATGGTTAATTAACTAATCGGAAAAATACATGGCGGAGCATGAGTGGTCAAGGTTTTTCTTTCGACAAATTGACCCGCCGATAATGAGCCTGCGTTTTGGACCACGGTCCGAGGCCTCTCCTGTCATCCAGAGCGGCAACGAAGGATCTCGGGCCGGAAGTGCCACCCGCTGGCCGTTTCACCGGCCCGAGATCCGTCGCTGCGCTCTGGATGACAGGAGGCGGCCGGGCGGCGCCAACGGATGGCTTTGGACCATCCGTGCTTGGACTACAGCGCCGGGACTACGGGGCGGGGCGGGGACGGAGAAGCCGGCTGACCGTCGCCTGCGTAAGATGTTCGCTTTATCCCTTCAGGCCCTCGGAGGACCCGGACCGCCCGTGAACCCGCTGCTCCAACAACTCGACGCCCTCGACGCCCGGCTCGGCGACTGCATGCTCCGCGACCAGCACCGGCTCCGGGCCCGGCTCCGGGCGCTGCTGACGGACGTCGAGCGGAACCCGGCCGACCCGTCCCGCGCCCAGGCCGTGCTCGACGCGGTCGCCGGGAAGGTCGACGCTTCCGCCGCCGAGCGGGCCGAGCGGCTGCGGAACCTGCCGGTGCCAACGTTCCCCGAGGAGCTGCCGGTCGTCGCCCGCCGGGACGAGATCAAGGCGGCGATCCGCGACCACCAGGTCGTGGTCCTGTGCGGCGAGACCGGCAGCGGCAAGACGACCCAGCTCCCGAAGATCTGCCTGGAGCTCGGCCGGGGCGTCGCCGGCATGATCGGGCACACCCAGCCCCGCCGGATCGCCGCCCGCAGCGTCGCGATGCGGATCGCGTCGGAGATGCGGAGCCAGCTCGGGCACGCGGTCGGGTACAAGGTGCGGTTCCACGACCAGACACGGCCCGAGACGTACGTCAAGCTGATGACGGACGGCATCCTGCTGGCCGAGGCCCAGGGCGACCGTTTCCTGAGCGCCTACGACACGCTGATCATCGACGAGGCGCACGAGCGGAGCCTGAACATCGATTTCCTCCTCGGGCTGCTCAAGGGGCTGCTGCCCCGCCGCCCCGAGCTGAAGCTGATCATCACGAGCGCGACGATCGACCCGAAGCGGTTCTCCGACCACTTCGGCGGGGCCCCGATGGTGGAGGTCTCCGGTCGCACCTACCCGGTCGAGGTCCGGTACGAGCCGGCAGAGGAGGCGGACGAGGACTCGGAGGACCTGGCGACCGAGGACGCAATCTGCCGGGCGACCGACGAACTGGCCCGCGAGGGGCCGGGGGACGTGCTGGTGTTCTTGGCCGGCGAGCGGGAGATCCGCGAGACGGCCGAGGCGCTCCGCAAGCACCACCCGCCGGAGACGGAGATCCTGCCGCTGTACTCGCGGCTGAGCACGGACGAGCAGATGAAGGTGTTCCAGCCGCACGGCCGGCGGCGGATCGTGCTGGCGACGAACGTCGCCGAGACGTCGCTGACCGTCCCGGGCATCCGGTACGTGATCGACCCGGGCACCGCCCGGATGAGCCGGTACAACCCGCGGACGAAGGTGCAGCGGCTGCCGATCGAGAAGGTCAGCCGGGCGAGCGCCGATCAGCGGAAGGGACGGTGCGGCCGGGTCGGGCCGGGCGTGTGCGTCCGGCTGTACACGGAGGAGGACTTCGCCGCCCGCCCGGCGTACACGGACCCGGAGGTGCTGCGGACGAACCTGTCGGCCGTCATCTTGCAGATGAAGGCGTTCGGGCTCGGGAACGTGCAGGACTTCCCATTCGTCGACCCGCCGGACTACCGTTCGGTCCGGGACGGGTACGCGACGCTGCACGAGCTGGGGGCGATCGACGAGACGAACGAGCTGACCCGGATCGGGCACCAGCTCGCCCGGTTGCCGGTCGACCCCAAGCTCGGGCGGATGGTGCTGGCCGCGATCGACGAGGGGTGCGTGGACGAGGTGCTGGTGATCGCGTCGGCCCTGGCCGTACAGGACCCCCGCGAGCGGCCGATGGACAAGGCGGCCGAGGCGGACGCCGCCCACGCCCCGTTCCGGGACGAGCAGAGCGACTTCGTCTCCTACCTGAAGCTGTGGGCCGCGTTCCGCGACCGCCAGGAACACCTGAGCGGCAGCCGACTGCGGAAGTGGTGCCAGGCGGCGTTCGTCAGCTACGTGCGGATGCGGGAGTGGCACGACGTCCACGCCCAATTGAAAGAGGTGGCCGGCGAGCTGGGGCTGCTGCGGGCGGCCCGGCTGGCGGCGGCGGCGGCGACGGGCGGGAATGGCGGACCGGCGGCGTCCGGGCGGCCGAAGTCGTTGCGGGAGGAACTGCCGTCCCGGAGCCGCGGGCGGCGGGGCCGGCGGCGCGGCGGCGATGCGACGGGCACCGGCGGGCGGCAAGGCACGGGCGTATCCGTCCCGGCCGTGCCGCCCAACACACCGGGCCGTGTGCAGGAACGGACTTGAGGCCTACCGCGGCGGTAAGCCGGCCCGTCCGTGACACGGGCTTCCAGCCCGTGCGTGCTGGCCTTGATATTCAACGCTTCGGCTATTTAACGGCTCTCGCCCGCTGGCTGCGACCGCACGGGCTGGAAGCCCGTGTCACGGACGGGCCGGCTCGGCGAATCGCGAGAGCGTTCCCGGCCGCGCT
>JAQGHJ010000723.1 GCA_028288905.1 Phycisphaerales bacterium
GCGCTCGCGCCGGACACGGTCGCGGTCCGCCGCAACGGCCCCCGGTGGGTGGCGTCCGGCCGCGCCGCCCCGACCGGGCCGGCGGCTGACACCCTCGGGCAGCGTCAGCTGATGCTCGTCCTGAACCCTGACGGCTCGGTCGTCACCGCGGCCGAGACGGCGGGCCTGAAGCCGCTACGCAAGTGATGCCGAGGGGAGCGAACTCTTACCCCATCCCCCGGTATCCCCGGGGACGGGGTAAGAGCGGCAGCCGCGGCGAGCTGCGCAAAACGACCCAACACCGCGCCATCACCCCAACATGCCGGCGACGATGAGCCGCACGATCAGGCTCACGACCCAGTACAGGATGGCGAAGATGATCGCGTACGGCAGTTCGAGCTCGAACAACCAGATCATGAGCGAGAAGAACACCGCGCTGCCGATCAGCGGTCCGAGCCCGGTGCCGGCCAGCACGGCGGCTAGGCCGTTGGAGATCAGGTAGGTCCCCGCCAGCTTCAGGGCGGCCGAGTCGAACTCGCCGAAGCTCTGCCGCGTGCCGGCCGCCACGACGAACGCGGTCAGCAGCATCAGCAGGACGCCGACCACGCTCGCCACCCCGACATACGCCAGGAGCGGCCCGGCACCAGACCCCGCCACCCGCACCGCGGCGACGACGAGCAGCAGCTCGCCGGCCACGATCAACCCGACCGGCAGTTGCTTGTCTTTGGTCGCGGCGTTCATCCAAACCGTCACTTTCGGCACAAATGGGCCGGTTCCCGCCGGCGGCGGCGGTCGGGCCGCCGGCCCGGCAGCATAGGCGCGACCGCCGCGGGGTCAACGGAGCCGGCGGCACTCGCTCTCGCACGCCGCTTCGCTCGACATTCCACAACCCACACTCGACACTCCCGCCCATGTCCCAGCCCTCTTCAGCCGCCGCCGGCACGTCGACCGAGAAATCCTGGCAGGCCCGCATCTCCGAGGCGACCGACGCGATCGCCCAGGCGTTCGTCGAGTCCGTCAGCTACGACTGGCGGCTCTACAAGCAGGACGTCGCCGGCAGCGTCGCCCACGCCCACATGCTCGCCGCCTGCGGGCTGCTGACCGAGGACGAGCGGACCACCATCACGGCCGGGCTGCGGGAGATCGAGCGGGAGATCGACGCCTCCCAAGCCGCCTGGCCCGGGTTCAAGCCCGAGTACGAGGACATCCACATGTGCGTCGAGGCGGAGCTGATCCGCCGGGTCGGCGAGCCGGGGCGCAAGCTGCACACCGGCCGCAGCCGCAACGACCAGGTCGCGACCGACCTGATGCTCTGGACGATCGACGCCACCCGCGAGCTTGGAACGCTGTACGAGAACGTGCTGAAGGCGTTCGTCGCGATGGCCGACCGGTCGGCCGACGTCGTCATGCCGAGCTACACCCACCTGCAGCGCGCCCAGCCGATCGTCGCCGGGGCCGAGGTGCTGGCGTGGGCGGAGGCGCTCGCCCGCGGGCTGGAGCGGCTCGTCCGGTCAGCCGAGCGGTACGAGTTCCCGCTCGGGGCCGGCGCGATCGCCGGGAGCTCGCTCCCGCTCGACCGCAAGCAGACCCTGTGGTCCGCCAAGCGGATGGGCATCTTGCCCGGCGACACCAACCCGCTCGCCGCCAGCAGCATCGACGCGACGGCCACCCGCGACACGGCCGTTGAGTTCGTGTTCGGGCTGGCCATGATCGCCCAGACGCTCGGCCGCTGGGCCGAGCAGTGGATCATCTACATGACCACCGAGTTCGGGTTCATCAAGATCGCCGACCGGTACACGACCAGCAGCTCGATGATGCCGCAGAAGCGGAACCCGGACATGCTGGAGCTGATCCGCGGCCGCACCGCCAACGTGTACGGCGACCTGTTCGCCCTCATGACCCTCCTGAAGGGCATCCCCATCGGCTACAACCGAGATTTGCAGGAGGACAAGCGCCTCCTGTTCCGCGCGTACGACACGGTTACGCAATGCCTGACGATGGCCGCCGCCATCGTCGGCTCGGCCAGCTTCGACAAGGCCCGGATCGAGCCGACGCTCGACCGCGGCTTCCTCGACGCGACCAGCCTAGCCGAGTACCTCGTGACGAAGGCGGTCCCGTTCCGCACCGCCCACCACATCGTCGGCACGCTGGTGGCGACGTGCGAGAAGGCCGGCAAGCACGCTCTGGGGCAACTGACGGTGGACGAGTTCAACGCCGTGCTGGCCGACCACAACGTGCCGGCCCGGCTGACGGACGACGTGTACAAGGCGCTCGGAGCGGCGAACGTGACCGAGCGGTACCAGACGATCGGCGCGGCCGGGGGCAAGCCGTTCCGGGACCAATTGGCGGGGTGGAAGCGGCGGCTGGGGATGTGAGGGGGGGCGGGCGCAGACCGCCGGCAGCGTACCAAACGTGTTTCTCACCCGCATGGTATTCGCTGTATCCAGTGATGACTTCTTTTCCGCGTCCGGCAGTGGGTCGTCGTCAAGCAGGGAGCCGGGTCGCTGGGGCCGCAGGCGCGGCCCCTCGGACGGACACCGGCTAGGGGGACGGGCGGCGCGAATCCCACCCCGCCCCGCATTCGGAATCGGCGTGACGACGGGTGGGGCCGGGCGATGGGCCGAACGAGAGGGATGGGGCGGGCGCGGGGGAAGGACCGGCGGGCCGGCGACACGGCGGCGGGCGGCTCACGGGATGTCCAATACCGGGGGCTGCGGTGTCCGGGGCGAGTGAGGGTCCCCCTCGGCGGCCGACCAGCACTCGACCAGCTTCAGCCGGCCGTTGTCTTCCAGCCGGTAGACCCAAAGCCCATGGGTGAGCGGCTTTTTGCCACTCATATTGAGCGACTTGGCCAGGGCCTCGACGTACAGCCGGGCGAGGGTTTCGCTCGGCGTCGGGGGCTCGGCCGCCAAGTTCTTGAGCCATCGATCCCAGACCCCCAACGGTTTGGCAGCTGCGACGTTAGCCCCGCCGGCAGCTTTGGCGGCCGATGAGGCCGCCGACGCAGCGGCCGCGGGGGCACCGCCCAGTGCCCCCGCCACAGCCGTGCCGACCGCCTCCCCGACGGCGGCGACCGTCTCGGGCGTCTTGCCGTCGGTCTTGGACGTGATGCCGGTGAGCATCCAGCCGTCCTTGAGCTGGAAGTTAACGTCCGCCGTCCCGGTCCCCGGCTCATACCGCAATCCGTACTTCTGCTGGTAGTCCGGGAGCACGACCCACTCGTACAGGAACTGCGGCTTGACGAAGTCAGGGACGAGGACGCCCGGCGTGGTGACGGTCTGCTCGACCGTG
>JAQGHJ010000731.1 GCA_028288905.1 Phycisphaerales bacterium
GTGTCGTCCCAGTTGAAGGTGAGGCCATTCACCGTGCCGAAGCCGGCGGTCGTGCCGTCGACGTCGAAGTAGTAAGTCGTGACCGCCGCTGCCCGGCCCGTCGCCAAGCCGAGCACCGCGGCCGGAAGGAGCAGCCCGAACACGCTGCGAGACGAACTTTGCATGACCAACCCCAGATAGAACGACGGAGAAAAGGTTATGATTCGGCCCCGCTTCTACTCGGCATCCTCCAAGGGGCAAGCGGAAAATCGAGGCTTTCGAACGTGCGGCAGGATCGCGACAGGCCGACGCCCGTAATTCGAGCGGCGTCGTCGCCAGCCCCGCTTTTTGCCAGTAAATCAGGCGGTCCTTTACCCGTTGGCCTCGGGCCTTCCCCGGTGCTCGGACTAGGGGTGCGGGTCCGGCTACCGAACCGCATTTACCCTTTTCGCCGGAGGTTCGCCGGCGAGGACGGGCCGGCTGCGGGTTCTGCGCCCGCGGTCGCACTTGGGCCGTCGTCGCCCCGCCATTCTCGGCCATTCACCCGAACCGAGCCGCGAACCTCGAGATCGTCGCTCACGTCCTCGCCCGGCCAAACCCCCGGCCGACGGCCTGAGGGGCATGACACCCGAAAGGCAAGACTCGGTCCGTCCTCGCCAGTGGAATGCGGAATGGGGCACGATCAGGTTTGGGTGGCACCCGTCCAACACAGCCCTGACGGGCACGGAATACTGCAACGAGCGGCTTGTCCACAACAATCTGCCGGAGCGGCTAAGCAACTTCGCCGAGGGCGAAGGTGCTAGCGAACGGCGACACGGTCGGGACGTTCAAGGAGCAAGGACAAGACCCCAATGCTTTAGCCACGCGCGGACGTAGATGAACACGGACAAGAGGGGACGAATTGGCCTCGACGACTCCCCTTTTGTCCGCGTTCGTCAACGTCCGCCCGCCGCTAACAGCTTGGCAGCCAGGAAGTCCATGGCGGGCCCCCGGCCCTTCGTGTACGCCCCGCCGTAGCCGCCGGTCGGCCTCCGTTCCAGCGTCACCTTCCCGCGGTGCTTGGCGGCGAACGCCCGGGCGTCGGCCGCGGGCGTGTTGGTGTCGTCGTCGGCCTGGTAGACGAACACGTCGGCGTGGCGGGCGCGCCGTCTACCCTCCGATCCGTCACCATGGGAATCGACCTCCGCCGTCGCCGGCCGCGCCACGCGGCCGCTCTCGTTGTCTCGGTCGCCCTGGCGCTGCTGTACGTCAGCCCGTACATGCCGTCCGGCGTCGTCGTCTCCCACGACCTCAACGGGTTCCTCGGCGGCATCGTCGAAGGCCGGAACGCCCTGGCGGAGGGCCAGTTTCCGATCCGGGTCGCGCCGAACATCAACGGCCAGTCCCGCAACGCGACGTTCCAGTTCTACGCCAACCTCCCGTACACCGTGACCGCCGCCCTGCACCGGGCGCTGGAGCCGAACCCGTACGCGGCTTGGAAGCTGGTCTGCTTCCTGACGCTGGTCCTGGGCGGGTGGGCGACGTACCGGCTCGCGTGGCGGTGGACCCGCGACCCCTGGGCGGCGCTGGCGTCGGCGGCGGCGTTCCTGTCGGCCCCGTACCTTTTCGCCGACTTGTGGGACCGCGGGGCCGTCGCCGAGCTCACGGCGCTGTGCCTGCTGCCGCTGGCCGTATCGGCGACGTGGGGCTGCTTCGCCCGCCCGAGCGTGACCCGCGTCGTCGGGTGCGCGGCGGCGTGGACGGCCCTCGGGTTAACGCACAACATCACGTACCTATACGCGTTCACGTTCGTCGGGCTGTTCGTCCTGAGCTTCGGGCGGCCGCGGCGGCGGTATGCCGGGCGGGCCGGCCGCCTGGCTGCGGCCGGCCTGCTCCACGCCGCCCTGATCGCGTGGTTCCTCGCCCCCCAACTGGCCCTGCTCGGCGACCTGAAGATCGGGGACCCGCCGCCCGACCCGTACAAAATCCGGTTCCTCACCGAGCTCCGGGTGGTGTTCTGGCCGGGCGTCCGGAACCCCGACCCGTGCGGCATCCCGCGGCTCGGCCTCCAGCTCGGGTGGCTCCTGCTCGCCGGGGTACTCGCCGCCGCGGCGGCCGTAGTTGCGCCCGGGGTCGGGCGGTTCCGCCGCGGGATGATGGCCCGGCTCCTGGGGCTGTGGGCACTGGCGTTCGCCGTGGTGTGGCAGCCGTTCGACTTCTGGCCGTACCTCCCCGGCCCGTACAAGTTCGTGCAGTTCACGTACCGGATGCTCGGGTTCACGTCCCTGTTCGGGGCACTCCTCGGCGGGCTGGCGGTGGCGGCATGGTCCGTCCGCCGCCACCGGCCGGTCGGCCCTTCCGCGCCGCCGTCCCCCCGCCGCCGGCCGCCCGGGTGGGTAGGGTCCGGAATCTCGGTCGGCGTTGCGCTCACGTGTTGGCTGTACTACCCCGAACTGGAGTACCAGCCGCGAGGGAGCTGGCGGGCGCTCGTCGACCGGCCGCCCATGACCGGGTGGGACGCGTACGAGGTCCTCCCCCGCGCCCCGGGCCCCCTCCCGCCCGGCGTGACGGCGGCGATGCCGGTCGAGGCGGCGCGGGCCGCTCGGGAGGCGAATCGGGGCGACCGGTTCCGCCTACGGGTCGACCGCCCCACCCGGGTCACGCTCCCGGTCGCCTACTACCGAGGCATGCTACGGGTGACGGTGGACGGTATGCCGGCCGCGTACGGCCAAGATCAACAGTTCACGACCATCACCCTGCCCCCTGGCCGGCACCGGGTCCGGGTCGGGTTCGTGGGGCTGCGGTGGGCGAACGCCGTGAGCCTTGCGGGGTTGGCCACGGCCGCGGCGCTGTTGGGGGTGGCGAAGTACCGCCGGTTGCGGCCGGGGGCGAAGCGAACCGGGGAGGAAAAGAGAACGCCGCTGTCCGGCCGCGTTTCGCTCACCGGCTGAACGCGTTGCCGACGTCCCGCAAGCCCTGCTCGACCTCGGCCGGGGACAAGAATCGCCCCTGGAACCTATCGACGCGGGCTTGAGGTGATAGCGGGAACTGAGGGCAAAAGGCGTGCAGCGCGCCCACGGAGTCGGGCGGATCACCCGCGGCCAAGAGCGACCAATCGTTCCCCCGCCACCGACGCGTCGTTCCCATGCAGTCGCTCCCGCTCCTGCTTCCGCCGCAACTGCCCGCACGCCGCGTCGATGTCCCGCCCCCGGCTCTTGCGGACGTGGGCGTTCACGCCGGCCGTCCGCAGCACCTCCTGGAACGCCAGCACGTCCTGCGCCTTCGGCCGGCCGTACGGCAACCCTTCCACCTCGTTGTAGCGGATCAGGTTCACGTTCGCCCGGAGCGACCGGCACAGCTTGGCCAGTTGCTTGGCGTGCTCGACCCGGTCGTTCACGCCGGCCAGCAGGATGTACTCCAGCGTCACCTCCCGCCCGGTCCGGTCGAAGTAGTACCGGGCGGCGTCGAGGATGTCCGGCAGGGCGAAGTGCTCGGCCCACGGGATCAGCTGCCGCCGCAGCGGCTCGTTCGGGGCGTGCAGCGAGATCGCCAGGTTTAGCGGCAGTTCTTCCTCCGCCAGCTCCCGCATCTTCGCCGGCACGCCGACCGTGCTGATCGTGATCTTCCGCGCCCCGATGTTGTAGCAGGCCGGGTCGTGCAGCACGCGGATCGCCTTCATCACGTTGGCGTAGTTCGCCAGCGGCTC
>JAQGHJ010000740.1 GCA_028288905.1 Phycisphaerales bacterium
TCGCCGGCCAGCCCGCCGACGGCGGCCGCCGCGGACACCTCCGCCACCGTCCCGAGCCGCACCATCCGCCCGCCGGCCATGATGCCGATGTGCGTGCAGTACTCGGCCATGTCCGACAGGATGTGGCTCGACACGACCAGCGCTTTACCCTGGTCGCGCAGGTCGCACAGCAGTTGGCGGAACTGCACCCGGCCGCCGGGGTCCAGCCCGCCGGCCGGCTCGTCGAGCAGGATCACGTGCGGGTTCGGGAGCAGGGTGCGAGCGATCCCCAGCCGCTGCCGCATCCCCCGGCTCAGCGTCCGCACCCGCTGGCCGACCTTCTCGGCCAGCCACACCTTCTCGAGCCAAAAGGCAATGCGCTCGTCCGCCTCGGACGAGGTCAGCCGGTACCCCTTGGCGATGACGCGGAGGTAGTCGCCCACGGTGAGTCCGTCGTAGAACGGCGGGGTGTCCGGGGTGAACCCGACGCCGGCCAGCACGTCCCGGTTCCCCGGGTCGATCCGCCGGCCCAGGACGTACGCCCCGCCCCCGGCCGTCGCCTGCAAACCCGCGAGCGCCCGGAGCAGCGTGGTCTTACCGGCCCCGTTCGGCCCGATCAGGCCGAGGAGGTGCCCGGGGCCGAGGTCGAACGACACGTCGTGGACGGCGGTGGCGGGTCCGAACTGGACGCGGACGGCGCGGGCGGAGAGGACCGGCTCACCGGCAGGGCTTTCGGAAAACGAATCGCCGCCTCGCTCCCGGGAATGCGGTTCCGAACCGAGAACGCCGAGCGTCAAATTCCCCGACGCTTCAGCCATAGGCTGAACGGTACGGTGCCACCCAGGGGCGTTCAAGCGTCGACCGTACGTCTCGTAGTACGCGACCTTCCGGCGGAGCTGCTGGCTCCGACGTAGGCAGCGGCAAGTTGCAGCGGGCCGACGGCCTTCCCCGAAGGCTGTTGCTCCCGCGTCAGGAATACGGATTTGCTCGGGGCATTTCAACCCGATGTGATATCTTCGTCTCTAGGAGTTACGTCGTTATGCGTCGATCGCACTGGCTGTTCGCTTTAGGCGGAATCGTGCTGTGTGCCTCCAGGGCTTCAGCGGCGGTTTCCTATTCCTACGTCACAGAGACTCCCGCAATTGTGTCGGGTGCCGGGTCAGTGCTTGTGAAGCTGTACTTACAAGAGACCCTCACGGCGGGGAGTTCCTCGATCCTTTCGCTGGAGGGGGGCCTCGGCGCCGGCGGGGTAAGGGTGAATATCACCGGATCCGTTCCGTCCAGTCCTGCGAGGATCACGGGCATCCTGGCGAACACAGCCCCAGGCGGATTCCCCTCGCCGTTCGACGAGAGCCACTCCTATATGGATGGATCGGCCAGCGGGCGAGTGCATGAAGATCTGCTCCCCGACGCGGCAGGCGGTCAACCGGTAGTTGTTGCCGGCAGCGGCGGGACCGTGAGCCGGGTTCTTCTGTATACGCTAGACATCCGGCCTGGTGACGTCGTCGGGCAGGTCACGCAGTTCGCAATATCCCGATACGGGACAGGTGTGGCGAATAAATCGACCCTCACCCATAGCAATTTTTACGACCTCGACGTCTCGGACGACGATGCGACCGGAACGGGCCGGAGCCCAGGCACACCTGCTTATACCGCCGCCACTCCGAGCACCTTCACAGTGACGACGGGCGTGCCCGAACCCGGCAGCGCTGGACTGCTCCTGGCCGGGTGCGGACTGCTGGCAGCGCGTCGTCCGGCTGGCCGTGCACGGCGTACCTGACACGCGGACGGGCCGGTGAGCCTACCGCGACCAACGTCCTTCGACGCCGCTCCCGGCCGGTTCGGCCTCCCGCTACTATTGCGGCATGACCACGGCGACTGGCGACTCAAGCGAGCTTCTGGCCCCCGTCATGCAACGGGCCATAGCGGCGGTCGCGACGGGGAGCCGGCGAATCGTTGAAAGGGGGCCGTTCGTCGCCGCGCTCGACGAGGTCGACGATCTGGTGTGGCTCAGTTACGTGCTGGTCCGGCCGTCGACGGCCGAGTCGGACTTCGACCCCGGTCACGTCGAAGCGTTACGGGCCGAGTTCACCGCGGCAAATCGGGTGTTGAGGTTCGAGATCTTCGAGCAGCTCCACCCTTGGCTGGCGGACCGCCTGACCAGATGCGGGCTGAAGGCGCAAGGGGCGCAGCCGCTGATGCTGTGCGGCCCGGCCGACTTCCGACCGGCGGCCGCACCGGCCGGTATCTCCGTCATCGACCTGCTGGCCGACGCGCCGGTCGAGACGATTTCCCATTTCATCACGACGGCGAAGATGTGCTTCGGCGAACCCCCGTTCGCCACGTTCGCCGAGACGGAGGCGGCCCGGGCGGGACTCCGCCGGCTGGAGGTGCGGTCGGCGTACGCGGCGGCGGACGGCGGGGCGATGGTCGGCGTCGGGTCGTGCGTGGCCGCGAGCGGGGAACTGATCGGCGTCGGCACGCTCCCGCCGTTCCGCGGGCGCGGCGTAGCCGCCGCTGTCAATAGCCGACTGGTGGCCGAGCAGTTCCGCCGCGGCAGCGCGGCCGCCTGGCTGTCGGCCGCCGACGAGCGGGCCCGGGCGTCCTACCGGACGATCGGGTTTCGCGACGCCGGCACGCAGCTCAACTTCATCGACGCCACGTGGGACGGCCGCACCCGAGCCTGCAGTCCGGTCTGACGGCGGGCCGGCGCCACATCCTGTTTCGCCTCGCCCTCCGGCAGAGGTCGTCACGACGCAACTTTCCGCCCGCCACCTGGCCGCATCACCGGCTACACTCCGGCCGCATGTCGCTCAACCAGGACCTGTCGGACCTGTTCCTGAACTTCGCCCGGGTGATGGAGCTCAAGGGCGAGACCGTGTTCAAGGTCATCGCGTTCCAGAAGGTCGGGCGCATCCTCGGCGACATGACGGACAGCGTCCGGGACGCCTACGACCGGGGGGAACTGGACAAGATCGAGGGCGTCGGCGAGTCGAGCCGGCGGATCATCGCCGAGTACGTCCGCACCGGCCGAAGCAGCGAGTACGACGAGGCGTTGGCGGGCGTGCCGGCCGGGCTGTTGCCGATGCTCGACATCCCTGGGCTAGGGCCCAAGACCGTCGCGCTGTTCTGGCGGGAGAAGGGCGTCACCAGCATCGAGCAACTCGTCAAGGCGATCGAAGACGGGTCGCTCAAGGGGCTCAAGGGGGTCGGGGATAAGAAGCTCCAGGCGATCAAGGAGGGGATCGCGCTGCGGGCCCAGAGCTCCGGGCGGCTCGGCATCGTTGAGGCACTCCCCATCGCGGCTGCCCTCGTCGAGCGGCTGCGGGCGCTGCCGGAGGTGGCCCGGGCGGATTACGCGGGCAGCCTTCGGCGACAGCGGGAAACGATCGGCGACGTCGATCTCGTCTGCAGCGGCCGGCGCTCGGCTGACGCGGAGGCGGTCCTCGCAGCGTTCGTCGCGTTCCCGGAGGTGCAGAAGGTTCTCGCCCACGGCGGCACGAAGGCGAGCGTCGTGACCGCCGGCGGGCTGCAGGTCGACCTGCGCGTCGTGCCGGGCGATTGCTTCGGGGCGGCGTTGCTCTACTTCACCGGATCGAAGGCCCACAACGTGAAGATCCGCGGGCTGGCGCAGGACGCCGGGCTGACGCTGAACGAGTGGGGCCTGTACGACCTCGTCGCGTTCGAAGCCGCGCCGAAGAAGGCCGGCGAGCCGCCGCATCTCAAGCCGCTGGCGAGCCGTTCCGAGGCGGACGTCTACAAGCGGCTCAAGCTCGCGTACGTCGAGCCGGAACTGCGGGAGGACCGAGGCGAGGTCGAGGCGGCCGCCGCCGGCACGCTCCCGACCTTGATCGAGCTGGCCGACGTCCGCGGCGACCTCCACACCCACACGACCGCGTCGGACGGCGTCGCGTCCATCGACGAAATGATCGAGGCGGCGATCGCCCGCGGGTACCAGTTCTTGGCGATCACCGACCACTCCAAGAGTCAGGTGATCGCGAACGGGCTTTCAGTCGACCGGCTGCTGAAGCACGTGAAGGCGATCCGCGCCGCCAACGACCGGTACAAGGAGATCACCGTGTTGGCCGGGTGCGAGGTCGACATCCTGGCCGACGGGCACATGGACTTCGAGGACGACGTGCTGGCCGAGCTGGACATCGTCGTCGCCAGCCCGCACGTCGCGCTGAAGCAGGACGAGGACAAGGCCACCGACCGGCTGCTGCGGGC
>JAQGHJ010000745.1 GCA_028288905.1 Phycisphaerales bacterium
ACGACCGATCGCAACGCGTTGGCGGCCTCGGCGTGACGCCCCAACTTCGCCAGCGCGACGGCGTGATTGTGGGCAGGTCGTACATCTCCGGGATCGGCAACTGTCGCGCGACGGAAGGCGACCTCCGCACCCGCGGCATCCCCGGCTTCGGCACAGGCCAAGCCGACCTCGCTCCAATCGCGCGTTGCATCCGGCTCGGTCGCACGAAAGGATCTTCCCGTGCCCCGCGCGGGGTCAGGTACGTTGCCGCCATCAAGCCGGGGGAGCGGCAGAGACGGGCAGGCATCTCGGCACTGCCGCGCGTCGGCGCGTGCCGGGTCCCCGCGTCCGAATTGCGGCGTAACCGAGACGGAGCCGCTCGGCACGGGTAGGCGAAGTTTGCCTTCGGCGACGCCCATAGGGATCCTGGCCAAAATTCGATTGTTGCGAATAACACCGTTTTCAAGCGAGCTAAATGGCCGGGGCCTGTGTCAGCTTTGAACCTTCCGCCTCGTGAAGCAACGAGAGGGTGGGCGGATGGTGTGGCCGGACCTTGAGCGACCGTCGGTACAGGTCGGCCGCGTCCGAGCGCGCGCCCGACCGCAGGCGGACGGTGGCCAAGTTGTGCAGAGCGGACGCGTCCGTCGGGTGACGGTGGACGAGGCGGGCCAGCGCGGTGGCGGCCTCGTTGTCGGGCCCGTGGGTGAACAGGAAGCGGCAGCGAGCCCGCAGGACTTCCGGGTCGTTCGGATGGCGCTCGGCCGCGGATGCGAGCGTCCGACGGGCGATCGCCAAGTCGCCGGCCGCCTCGGTGACGGCGGCACGTTGCACCGCCAGCTCGGCGCCCAGCGCGGGCACCGCGGGTGCCGCCGACGAAGCGGCGGCGAGCCGGTCAAGGTCCTCCGCGACCACCGCCGCACGGCCCTGCCGCAGCAGGACTGCGAACAGCCCCCGCCAAGCCGGCCGGAAAGTCGGCGCGGCCGTCGTGGCGAGCCGGTATTCGGTCTCGGCGGCCGACAGGTCGCCGACCTCCTCCAACGCGGTCGCCAGGTTGTGGCGGGCCTTGTACCCCACCAGGCCGAGATCGACGCTGGTGAAGTGCCGTGGCACACGGTCGCGGCACAGCAGGCGGCGGTACAGCCGGACAGCGTCAGCCGGCCGGCCTACCCGCTGCCAAAGCGAGGCCCGGCGAAACAGCAGTTCCGGGTCCTCCGGAAACAGGGCGAGCCCGGCCGCGCATGCATCCGCCGCCCGGCCGGCTCTGCCCGCGGCGGCCTCGCACGCGGCGATCAACGCGAACACCTTCCGCAGGTGCGAGTCGGCGTCGCCCGCCGCCTCCCGGCTGGCGTACAGGGCGGCGAGCGCCTCGTCCGGCCGTCCGGCGGCGGCGAGCGTCATCCCGAGGTTGAACAGGGCGAACGTGTGCCCCGGGTGATCGGACAGCTCCAACGCCAGCAGCCGCAGGTCCCGGTCGAGCTTCTTCCGTTGCCCGGCCGCTGAGCGGTCGGCCCCGGCGTGGACCACGAACAGGTCGGTCCACCCCACCCGGCCGCCGGCCCGGCGGATCGCCGGCAGCAGCTGTTCGTGGATCCGCCCCGAGAACCGCACGTCGGGTCGGTTGCGGACGAGCTTGACGTGGTCGACGGCCGTCACGCCCTCACCGACCACGCCGGCCGATCCGTCTTCACCGGGTTCGTTGTCACCGCCGCCGCCGGGGCAGTGGACGCGAACGACATGCCCGAGCAGGTCGGCCGGGGCGTCGTCGGCCAGGGCGACCGCCCGGAGCCGCCGGGCGTTGTCCGCGTCGATCACGTCGTCGGCGTCCATCCAGAACAGCCATCGGCCGCGGGCCCGGGCAAACGATTCGTTCCGCCCGGCCGCGAAGCTGTCCTGCCACGGGACGCGGAACACGCGAGCCCCGAAGGCCGCCGCGACGGCCGGCGTGTCGTCGACCGAGCCGGTATCGACAACGACCATCTCGTCCACCCATTCGTGGATTCCTGCCAGGCAAGCCGGGAGGGTCCCGGCGGCGTCGCGGACGATCATGCAGAGGGACAGCGGAACCGACGCGGCACCCAAAGCTCCGGCCGTCGAACCCTCACGCGTGCCGGGGGTGTTCAATGCCATCGTCGGCCTCCAGTTCGGGAACGCTCAGTCGGTCCGCGCTCAGCGGATCCCGGAGCGCCCGCCCGCATCACCCCTGCATATGTTGGATGTACCACGTTAGTGGTTAATAGATGAAAGTCAACCGTGCCAGGTTGCAAATCTTGAGCTAACCCTTGGCACCTGCTCTAGCTGCGCGCGGCCACCTGTAGCCGCTTCGGGGCATGTTAGCCACCAGGTGAAAACAGGCTTGGGCGGCGTTTGCCCGGCGTGTCATCGCCCTGCCACGGCGTGGTGCCTCCTGTCACGTTGAAAGGGTCCGGGCTGCGATCCAAGCCTAGGGGACACCCTGTACCGTTCCGGTGTAGGGAACGTCACGGCCTGTAACGGGTGCCGCGGCCCCGATCGGAGCTCGCACTCTACCGTGCGATTGGCTCAGCGAGGGCGGGGGACGACGGTGACGCCCGGACGGGTGGCCGGCGGGTTTGCGGGAGCGTTGCCCTCAGGCTCTTCGGCCTGGTTTGGCGACTCGGCGAGGACCT
>JAQGHJ010000748.1 GCA_028288905.1 Phycisphaerales bacterium
CACGGTCCTTCAGCACGATCAGCCCGTCCAACAGTTCCGTCGTGGCGTCCTCGGGGATGATCCCGATGCGGACCAGCGCGTCCGCGTCCGCCCAGGTCAGTCGGGGGAAGAACCACCGGCCGGTCATGAACGATTCGGGAGGCGGTGCGAACCGTTGGGCGGTGGTCAGGGCGGCCGAGATCATAGCGTGCCATACTACGTCACAAGCCCGTCTCGTTCACCGTCACCCCGTGGGCCTTGAGCGTGTTCAGCGTCACCAGCTTCTGCACGCCTTTGGCACTCTCGGCGTCCGGGACGGCGTCGCTGTGGCAGGCGGCCTTCTTGCCCTTGTGGGCGAGCCGCATGATCTCCTCCTGCGACAGGTTCCCGCGGGCGCTGAGGATGTCCGCCCCGACAGCCGTCACGCCGGGGCTGGCGACGGCCTTCCTTGCCGGCTGACTGGCCTCGTCCTTGCCGCTGAAGAACTCGTTGATCTCCTTGCTGATCCGGACGCTGCACCAGTCGTGCCCGCACATCGCGCAGAAGTCGGTGTCGACCTCCAAATCCTCGTCGTGGTACGCCCGGGCGAGGTCGGGGTCGAAGCTCAGGTCGAAGTGCTTCTGCCAGTTCAGGGCGGCGCGGGCCTTGGTTAGCTCGTCGTCGCGGTCGCGGGTGCCGGGAATGCCCAGGGCCACGTCGGCCGCGTGGGCGGCGATCTTGTACGCCACGCACCCCTGCTTCACGTCGTCCCGCTTCGGCAGCCCCAGGTGCTCCTTCGGGGTGACGTAGCAGAGCATGCTCGCGCCGTGGAAGCCGGCCGCGGTCGCGCCGATGCAGCTGGTGATGTGGTCGTAGCCCGGGAAGACGTCTGTCACGAGCGGCCCGAGCACGTAGAACGGGGCCCCGTGGCAAAGCCGCCGCTGGAGCTTCATGTTGAACTCGATTTGGTCGAACGGGACGTGGCCCGGGCCCTCGACCATCACCTGCACGCCCTTCTTCCAGGCCCGCTCGGTCAGCTCGCCGAGCGTGGCCAGCTCGGCCAGCTGGGCGGCGTCGCTGGCGTCGGCCAGCCCGCCGGGGCGGAGGCCGTCGCCGAGGCTGAAGCTGACGTCGTACTCCCGCATCACGTCGCAGATCTGCTCGAACGCCGTGTACATTGGATTCTGCTGCTGGTGCGTGATCATCCACTTGGCCAGCAAGCTGCCGCCGCGGCTGACGATGCCGATCAGCCGGCTCCGCACCATCGGCAGGTGCTCGCGCAGGACGCCGGCGTGGATCGTGAAGTAGTCGACGCCCTGCTTCGCCTGGTTCTCCAGCTCGGCCAGGATCAGGTCGAGCGTCAGGTCCTCGATCTTGCGCCCGATGATCATCGAGTATATCGGGACCGTGCCGATCGGCACCGTGCTCTCGCGCAGGATGGCCGCCCGGGTGGCGTTCAGGTCGCCGCCCGTGCTCAGGTCCATCACCGTGTCGGCGCCCCACCGCTCGGCCCACCGCAGCTTCTCGACCTCCTCGTCGGTCCCGCTGCTGACCGGGCTCGCGCCCATGTTCGCGTTGATCTTCGTCAAGCTCGCCCGCCCGATCGCCATCGGCTCCAGCTTGTGTTGGAGGTGGACGACGTTCGCCGGGATGATCATCCGCCCGGCCGCCACCTCTCGACGGATCTGCTCCGGCGTCAGGTGCGGCTCGCGGAGGGCGACACGCTTCATCGCCGGCGTCACGACCCCGCACCGGGCGTGCTCCAACTGCGTGACCGGCACGAACCCGGCCGGCGGATCGGCCGACTCGGGGCCCGTAAGGGTCCAGCCGTCGGGCAAAAAGTCCCACGCGGTCAGCGGGGACACGGGCGGCATGCCCGGCGTGTCCGGGCTGGCGTACGTGGCGGCCGTGCCGACCGCCCCGGGCTTGGCGAACGAGCCCGGCGTCGTCCCCTGCTTGTCCGTCGACGGGTTGTCGCCGACCGGCGGGAGCCGCCACGACCGGTCCGGCTGCGGGCCGGCTTTGCGGGCGACGGGCTGCGGGGCGGCGACGGCTTCTTCGACGGGACGGGACATGGGCGAAAGCTCCTTGATGGCGTCGGCGGGCGGCACGTACTTCAACGGTTCGTCCGTCGACCCGCGTCAACCTCTTACCGGTGTGGTCGCCTCAGCGACCACGGTCCGACAGGCGACGCGAGACTCGGAACGATCCGTACCGGGAACCATCACGGGCGGGACGGCGCAGAGGAGTGACGGTGGCGGCGACGCGCGGCAACCCCAGCGGCGGGCGGAGGTCGGCGGGCGATCGCGCGGGCGGTGTCGCTTCCCTACGCCGGCACGAACCGGATCAGGTTCCAAGGGTCTGTTCTCAGGCGGGCGATGCGGCCGGTCGGGCCGCGTCGCCCCGCCACCCCCAGCGAACGGCCAGAGTTTAGGCCCGGCCGCGGCGCGACGCAATCGGGGGTGTCGGCAGGGTCGCCGTCCGGTCCGGCCCCCCGCCCGGCGACGCCGGCCCCGACTTGCGGCCCCGCCGGGCTCCCCTACAATCCCGGCCGTTCACCCGACGCTACACCCAGCTTACCGAACCGACCAGGGCTGATATGTTCAACCTGTTGCCGCGGGACACCGTCTTCTTCGACCTGTTCGAGGGCATGTCCCGGCACGCCGTCCAGGTGGCCGAGCACCTGCGGCAGTTCGCCAAGTTCTACCCGGACGTCGACGCCCAGCTCCAGAAGATCCGGGACGAGGAGCACGCGGCCGACGACCTGGCCCACCAGGCCCTCGACCGGCTCGACCGGACGTTCATCACCCCGTTCGACCGCGAGGACATCCATGCCCTGATCGGCAACCTCGACGACATCATCGACGGCGTCGACGCGCTGGCCAAGCGGTTCCCGCTGTTCCACATCAAGGCGATGGACCCGGCGTTCGTGCGGCAGACGGAGGTGCTGGTGGGGGCGGCCACCGTGCTGTCCGAGGCGGTCCACCGGCTCCGCAAGAGCCGCAAGCTGTCGGAGCTGAGCGACGCGCTGATCGCGATCCACCAGAAGGAGAGCGAGGGCGACGACAACCACCACGCCGCCCTGAGCCGCCTGTTCGGCGGCGACGTGCCGCCGCTGGAGGTGCTCAAGTGGAAGGAGTTGTTCGACCTGGTGGAGGGGGCGATCGACGCCAGCGAGGACGCCGGCAACACGCT
>JAQGHJ010000770.1 GCA_028288905.1 Phycisphaerales bacterium
AGAACGGGCTGGAGATCAACGGCGAGAAGGGGGCGATCCGGTTCAACTTCGAGGACATGAACTGGCTCGAGTACTACGACGCGACGGCCGAGCGGCGGCAGCAGGGGTGGGTGAAGATCATGGTCACCCACGCCCCCGACCACCCCTATGCCGCCGCCTGGTGGCCGGACGCCCACGTCGTCGGGTACGAGCACGGGTTCATCAATCAGGTCGCGGACATGATGAATGTGCTCGGCGGCCAAGCCCCGACCGTGCCGCTCCCCGACTTCGAGGACTCGTACAAGACCCAACAGGTGCTGGAGGCGGCTGTCCTGAGTGCCGAGCAGCGGCGGCCGGTAAAGGTCGCTGAAATCGGTTGACGGGGCGGATTCCGACTTGCAGGTTTGGTGTTGCGGGGCCTAAGTACACATTTTGACGCGCCGGCCGCCTTCGGGTGGCATGGGCAAATAAGAAGTTTGCCCACTCCACCCGATTGCAGGGACCCCAACGCGCGGCTGCTCGACCCCGCGCCGGAGCAACATGAATCGGAACCACCGAACGATTGATCGCCAAGTGCCGAGCACCAGCCGGGCGGCCGCCCGGCTCTTCGCCGCTGCCCTGGCCGTCGTCGCGGGCGGGGTGACCGGGTGCGGGGCGACCGGCGGCAAGGGAAGAAATACGCAGCCCGTGACCCGGGCGGCCCCGGTCGACCCGCCGCTGCCGACCGGGCAGGACGTGCTCGACCGGGCGAGCGACGCCCGGCGGCAGGCCCTTCAATTCGAGCTGCTCGCTGGCCGGCTCCGGGAAGCCGACCCGGCCCGGCAGCGGCCGATCGTCCGGGACGTGTTCGTCGCGCTGGGCGACCTGCTCCCGATGCTCGCCGGCCCGCAGCGGACCGGCGTGTTCGCTCACCAGTTCGGCATCGTCACCGGCGTCCGCGACCAGTTGTCCAACCGCCCCGAGCGCCTGAACGACGACGGCCTGCTCGACGACGGCCTCGGCGCGACCTACAACGCGCTCCGGGACCTGAGCTACAACGCGTTCTACGCCGACCCCGAGCTGAGCCCGCGACTCGAAGCCTTGGCGGGGAACGTTTCCCGCCTCCGAACGTTGCGCGGCACCGACCACGCCTACACGGTGGCCGACGCCGTGAGCCAGATCAGCGCCGTGCTGACGAAGATGACCGGCACGTTCCACGAGCGGGTCACCGCGTCCCCCGAAGCCGCCACCCAGCCCGGCAGCCCGGCCGGGCCGCCGACCGCCACCCCCGGGCCCGCCACGGCGCCCGCTAGTGAGCCGGCCAAGTAAGGGCAGGGTCACGGCGTTGACTGGTGGCTCACAGAGGTTGGGCCATCACCGTTCGAAGCGCGGCTCGAAGGATTGGGCACCACGGGCTGCGAAATTCCGCTGCCGGTGGTGAGCGTGGGACGATCCCGAGAAATCGGGGACCAACGGCAACCGCTTCCCTTACCACCGCGTTCGCCCGAACTCGTAACGCACCCCGCATTTTCCCAACCGCCGGCCCCACCTACGAACACCCATGGCTTGGACCAGCCTCTGCGACTTGGACGAGCTGACGGAAGGCGAGGGGAAGTACGTCGAGATCGGCGGCTTCAAGCTCGCCGTCTTTCTGGACCAGGGGGCGGTTTACGTCCTAGATAACGGCTGCCCGCATGCCGGAGCCAGCCTTTCCGCCGGCTGGGTACACAACGGGTGTGCGGTGTGCCCGTGGCACGCTTGGCCGTTCCGGCTCGACAACGGACAGCTCCGCGACACGCCGGGGGTTGCCGTCACGACGTACAAGACCCGCCTTTACACCCGGCCCGATAAGCCGGCACTAGTGCAAGCAGACCTGCCGGCGTACTGACGGACGGGAGGATGTGCGCGGCGAGCCGCCTCGTCGGCGGACGCTCGCCTCGTTCCGTCGCTCATTGCGCTCCGCCGCCGCCACGCCGTTGGCGCCCAGGGGCTGCTCACTTTATCGTGACGGGCACGTCCCGGATCCGCACCGTCTTCACGGCCGACGTCGTCTGGAAGCTGGCGATCCCGAGCGGCTTGCCCTCGTCGATGTCCTGCCGCAGGTTGATCTTCTTCCCCTTCGTGTCCACGTCCACGACCTGCTCGTCGTCGATCCAGGCCCGGAGCCGCTCCGGCTCGACGCGGACCGTGACGGCGTAGAAGCGGTTCCGCTCGAACTTCGCGTACGTGGTCGCGTCGTTGTGGGCGGCGTCCTTGTCGTCGATGTTCGAGATGCCGACGACGGACCCGCCCCACCCGCCGGCGATGAACGACGCGTACGAGTCGCCGACCGGGAACGTCAGCCCGCAGAAAAAGTCGGTCCCGTCCGTCCGCTTGGCGATCACCTGGACCTCGTAGTTCGTCCGCGGCAGGACGTCCCGGCCGGCGTAGGTGACGCCGGTCAGCAGCTCGCCGTTCGGCAGGACGAGCAGCCCCTCCTCGACGGCCGGCTCGCCGTGGCCGGCGAAGTCCGACGCCCGCCAGCCCGCGAGTGTCTTGCCGTCGAACAGGTCCCGCCACCCGACGGCCGACGCGGCGGGTTGGGTGGCGGCCGGCCGGGAGGCCGCCGCCGCTTGGGTCGCGGCGGGGGCGGTGGCCGCTGTCGTCGTCGGGACTGTGCAGCAGTCGTCGGCCGCCCCGACGGTAGTCGTGGCCCCGAGGGTCGTCGGACCGGCCTTGGCGGCCGTGGCCCGGTCGCATCCGGCGCCGAGGCCGGTGGCGGCGGAGGCGAGCAGGGTGAAGCCGAAGCCGAGTGGAACGCGGGAGGCCGAGTGCATCGGGAGCCTTTCCGGTGAGCGGGGTGTAGCGGACGGCGGGGCGGGCGGGCCGTCCGCAAGGGCTCCGACCCGGCGGGTGTCGGGGCCCGCGCGGCAAGCTTTCGCCCACGGCTACGCTAGCTTACTCTCAAGCCCCGGCGGAAGGCACGTGCACCGCGACCCGCCCGAAACGTCGACGACCCACTCACCGGCCGGGCCCGCGCCTCCGACGCATGTCTGACCCGCCACCCGACCCGTCCGCCGCCGCGCCGGCCATGCACCCCGCGACCCCCGACGTGTCGGTCATCGTGCCGGCGCTGAACGAGGCGAAGAACCTGCCGGAGCTGGCGCGCCGGGTCGACGCGGCGTTGGCCGGGCGGGCGTACGAGCTGATCGTCGTCGACGACGGCAGCCGGGACGGAACGGTGCCGGTGTGCGTCGACCTAGCGGACCGGTACCCGCTGACGCTGATCGTCCGCGGCCGGCCGGACGACGGGCTGAGCGGAGCCGTGCTCCGCGGGTTCGCCGCCGCCCGCGGGCGGACGCTCGTCGTGATGGACGCCGACCTGCAGCACCCGCCCGAACGGCTGCCCGACCTGATCGCGGCCGTCGAGCCCGGGCCGGGCGGGGCGGCCCCGGCGGCCGACTTCGCCATCGGTTCGCGGTACGTGCCCGGCGGGAGCACCGCCGAGCGGTGGGGGCCGTTCCGCAAGCTCAACTCTTGGGTCGCGACGCTGCTCGCCCGCCCGTTCGCCGGGCGGACGCGGGACCCGATGAGCGGGTTCTTCGCCCTCCGCCGCTCCACGTTCGACCGCGGCGAGCGGCTCACCCCGCTCGGGTACAAGATCGGCCTCGAGCTGATGTGCAAGTGCCGGGTGACGGCCGTCGCCGAGGTGCCAATCCACTTCGACATGCGGT
>JAQGHJ010000781.1 GCA_028288905.1 Phycisphaerales bacterium
GTGATGTGCGGGAAGTTCGGGATGAACTTCGTCTGTGCCTCGCCGGACAGCTACAAACTCCCGGACGAGGACGCGGACCAGGCGATGTCGATCAGCCCGAACATGGACTTCGTCATGACGTCCGACCCGAAGGAGGCCGTCCGCCAAGCCGACGCCGTCTACACCGACACGTGGGTCAGCATGGGGCAGGAGGCGGAGAAGGCCCGCCGGCTGGCCGACTTCGCCGGCTTCCGGGTCGACGCCGACCTGATGTCCGCCGCCCCGCCGCACGCGGTCGTCCTGCACTGCCTGCCGGCATACCGCGGGTACGAGATCAGCGACGAGGTGATGGAGGGGCCGCGGTCGCTCGTGTTCCCGCAGGCCGAGAATCGGCTGCACTTCCAGAAGGGGCTGCTGGCAGTGCTGATGGGCGGCGCCTGACGTCGCGGGACCTGGGGTCGCCACGCGGTCCGGCCGTGTTCACTCCCGCCCCGACGCTTCCTCGCGCCCTCACTTCACCCAGAGCAGCGGCTGCGTAATGGCGATGTTCCGCTGGACCTCGGCGTCTGTCGGGTCGGGCGGGAGTTTCTTCCACAGGTCGACGTACCTCGGTTCGCCCAAGGCCAAGCCGCCGAACAGAAGGCTCGGCTGCCGCGCCGGCCACCCGTCCCACGCCTGCACGTCCGGCTTGTGCGGCCACTTCGATTTATCGGCTAGGTACGGGTAGAGGAACGCCACCGCCTTACGGATGCCCCGCCCGTCGGGCAGGGTGTACAGCCACAGGTCGTCAGCCGGCGTGGACAGGACCTGGCACAGGGTGGCCATGTTGTCCAACTGGAAGATCGAGTAGCCGTACGGCTTCGTTCGTGCCAGTTCCAGCGGGAACCCGCCGTCCGCCGCCATCTGCCGGCCGACGAACACTTCTTTGTACTGGCGGCGGCACTCGGCGAGCTTGGCCGCGTCGCCGACGAAGTCGGCGTAGACGGCTAGCTGGAGGTAGAACGCGACGGCGTGGTTGTTCTTGGCGCTCGCTTCGTCCCGGCCGTTCTTGCTCGTCACCATCCAGTCGGCCAGCCCGCCGAACCACTTCCGCAGGCTGGCCGCCACGTCCGGCGGGAAGGCTTTGGACCCCTCGATCGCCCGGACCGCCACCGGCACCTCGATCAGGTGCAACGCGTCGATGATGCCGATCCCACGGCCCGGCGAAACGCCCGGGATCGCCTGGGCGAACTGCAGGTTCGGGTTCATCCGCGTCCGCTCGTCGAGGAAGAACGTCCGCAGCAGCGGCACCGCAGCGGCCGCGTACCGGTCCTCCCCGGTCAATGTGTACGCCGCGGCCAACGCCGCGACCGAGTCGCGGAGCGACTTGATCGCCAGGCGGTGCTGGACGAAGTTCTCGGGGTTCGTCTCGCCGTCGCGTTTGACGTACGGCAACCCGCCGGGCTTCGCCGGGTCCGGCCACCAGTAGTCGCCGTTGGAGTAGAAGTCGTTGGGGCCGCCCTCGCTGAGTTTGGCGGGGAACGCCGTGATCGTCACCGGCGGCTGCGCCAGCGCCGCCGCGGCGGCTTTCAGGATGCGCTCCCGGTCGATCGCCGCAACGTCCACCCGAACCCCGGGCGGGGCCGGGTCGGCTACGCAGTAGGACGACAACATGCCTAACGTCGCGAAGGCCAGAGCCAAGAATTCACGTTTCATGCTTCGACCCGCCTAAGAACGCGTATGCCATGTGGGTCGTGCCTTCGGGCTCACTTTGTGGTGCAGGCCGGAAAGCCAGCACCGCAATCTCGCCCAACGACACTTCTTACCCACGCCCCAAGAAGCCAGCGGTGAACCGGACGGCGCCTTACCTCGTCCCCACTCAAGAGTACGCCGGACCCCTTCGCCACGCATCGCCCAACGGCCGCTAACGTACGGCATTGCGGGACTGCTCCACTTTTGCAGTCGCAGCACTCGCGCGGCCGACTGATTGGCTGGGCCGCCCCGCATGCTGTCGTCACTCGGGCGGCGCGGCAGGGCCCGCCGCCGGCGCGGGCAAGCCGAGTGTCTCGGCGATGTGCTCGATGAGCCGGGCTGCATTGTCCTTCATCCGCGGCTCGATACCCGGCGCGGTCCTCGGCAGCGCCGCGATCCGGTCCTTCAGTGGTGCGGCGGCAGCCCCGAGTTCATCGATCGCCGCCAGCGCGGCGACGGCGGGGAAAACGCCGTTCCGCCGCACGTCGGCCGAACCAATCAGCACCTCCAGGGCCGCCGCCCGGTCGGCCGGCCCGCCGAACTTGCCCAGGGCCTCGCCGACGACGCCCCGGACGTACGGCGACGCGTCGGCCAGCCCGACCCGCAGTGCCGCCGCGTGCATCGTCGCGGCCGGCTGCCCGCGGGCGAGCAGCCCGGTCGCCGCCCAGTACCGCACGGCCGAGTCCTCGTCCCGCAGCCGGCCGACCAAATCACCTGCGGCGGCTGGCACCCCGTTCGAAGCCAACTCGGCCGTCTCCAGGACCCTCTCCAGCGGGTACTTCGACCGGTCCCGGCCGAGTGCGTAGGGCGTCGAGGCGGTCGACCGGGAGTGGATCTCCCCCTCCGGCAGCAGCCCGACGTCGTTCGTCGCCAGCACCCAGTCGTGCACCGCCTTTCGCATTCGGGCGAGCGTGCCGGCGTGTTCCGGCGAGCCGGCCAAGTTTCGGACCTCGTCCTTGTCGGTCGTCAGGTCGTACAGCTCCTCCGGCGGCTTCGGCTCCCAGAAGTACGTCTGCGGCGGCGCGAGCTTGCCGGCGTCGTACAGCCGCCGCCAGGCGGCGGTCGCCGGCGTCTCGAACATGTACGCGTTGTGCTGCCCGGCCGGGCGGTGGGGCATGTAGTTGCGGACGTAAACGAACCGCTTGTCCCGGGCGGACCGGGCCAGGTCGAGCCGCTCGTCCATCCGCCCGCGGAACCCGTACACGTACTTCCGCGACGGGCCGACGGTTGGCCCGGCGAAGGCCACCCCGTCGCACGGGTCCGGCGCGGCCGCCCCGGCCCACCCGCACACGGTCGGGGCGAGGTCCACGAACGACACGAGCCGGTCGGTCGCCCCGCCGGCCGCGTACTCCGGCGGGGCCAGCCGCTTCCACTTCGCCGGGACGTGGATGATGAACGGCACGCTCAGCCCGGAGTTGCACGGCGTCCGCTTGCTCCGGGGCATGCCGGACCCGTGGTCGCCGAAGAAGACGACGACCGTGTCGTCCGCCAGCCCGGCCGCCGCCAACTCGCCGAGCTTGGCGGCGACCCACCGGTCCATCGTCGTGATGTTGTCGTAGTACTGGGCCCAATCCCGCCGGACGTCCGGGTCGTCGGGGTGATAGGCGGGCAGCGGGGCCTTGGCCGGGTCGTGGACGGCGACGTGCGGCCGCCTGCGGATCAGGCTCTCGTGCGTCCCGAAGAAGTTGAACACGGCGAAGAACGGCTGGTCCGGCCGGCGGTTCCGCCAGTGGGCCTTGGCGGACGACTCGTCCCACACTTTGCCCGGCTTGACGAGGTTGTAGTCCTCCTTGACGTTGTTCGTGCAGTAGTACCCGGCCGCCCGCAGCCGCTGGGGGAACATCAGGGTCCCGGCCGGCATCGGCACGAGGCTCCGCATGTGCTCGGCCCCGGTCCCGGTCGGGTACAGGCCGGAGATGATCGTCGTCCGGGCCGGGGCGCAGACCGGGGCGTTCGACCAGCAGTTGAGGTACCGGAGGGACCGTCCGGCGAGCCGGTCGAGGGCCGGGGTGTCGGCGTACCCGTCGCCGTAGCAACCGAGATGAGGGCCGATGTCCTCGGTCGTGAGCCAGAGGATGTTCGGCCGGCCCGGCGGCTCGCCCGCGTCCGCCGCCCGGGCGGCGGACGAGAAGCCGAGCGCAAAGAGGATGGCCGCGACCGCGAGCGGGACATGCATATTCAAGGACCTCCTGGGGGCGGGCATCATACCGTCCGGACGAGAAGGGGGTGCCTCCGCGGGCGACGCCGCTGGGCTCGCGGCACCTCGGGGGCGATCCGGGCACAACGTGCCCGCAGCACGGGCGTAACTTACGCGGGCGCGGCCGCTCGCCCCACCACCTGTCGCTGCCGCGGAAAATCAATCGCAGGCAAACGGCGTCAACGCTATGGGCTCACCCGGGGTGGGCGTGACGGGGCAACGGGAGTGACTCCCGGTCCGCCGTGCCACGCCCTTTCGCCCCGTACCGTGGCTCCCCAACCTGGCCCCGGACCCCGCCTATGGAACGCCACCTCCGACTCTGCCCGCTGGCGCTGATCATCCTGGTCTCGGCGGCGACCGTTCGCGCGGCCCCGCCGCGGGCGGCGAAGTCCTCTGCGCCGAACGCCCCCGCAGCGGACGCCAAGGGCGTCACAGTCGGGTACCAGCTCCCAGCGGACGGCCCGCTGCCCAAAACCTACCGCGTCACGCTCGCCGTCACGGACGCGAAGAATCCGGACTGGCTCGTCAGCACGTTCGCGGCCGGCGCCGTGCGGACCGTGACGGCCGAGAACGGCGGGCGGTTCGCCGAGACCTGGAACGGGCTCGACGACAACTTCATGCCCGTCCCCCCCGGCGACTACGGCGTGCGGGGCATCTACGCGCCGGCCGAGAAGTGGGCGGTCGACGGCGAGTTCCACGCCGTCGTCCCGCGGTTCGTCACCGGCGCCTCCAGCTTCCTGTCGGCCGACGACCGGAGGCCCGAGCCGTTCGGCGGCGACCCGGTCGGCGCGCCGCTGGGGGACGTGGCCGTCAGCCCCGGCGGCATCGCGGTCTTCTACTACGCCTACCTCGAGAACGGCCGGAACAACCCGCTGATCGACCTGAAGAAGCCGGTCGGGCACGACCAAGTCGTCACGGCCTTCCCGTCCGGCGGCGCGGCCGGCGGCACGTCGACGACGACGGACGGCGTTAACGTCTGGTCCTTCAGCACCGACGGCGGCCCCAAGTTCGTCTACCGCGCCGACGGCAAACGTTTCGGCACCGGCAAGGGCAACGGCCGCGCGGACCTCTCCTACCGCCCGGCCGGCTGGGTTACGGCGATGGCTAACTGGGTCGACCCGCGGTCGAGGAAGCCGTACGTCTACGTGGCCGAGCGGGGCAAAATCGCCGCGATCCCCGACCGCCCGAAGTCCCACGTCGAGAGCCGCGACGCGTTCGCCAACCAGCTCACCGTCCTGGACGGCGACACGGGAGCGGTACTGGCCCGGGTGGACGCGGCCGGGCCGCGCGGGCTGGCCGTCGGCGGCGACGGGCTCTACGTGCTGCACGCCGACGGCGCCGGTTTCGCCGTCACCCGGTACGCGATCGACCGCGGCCTGCCGACCGTCCCGCGGAAGCTGTACGACCTGCCCGCGGGCGTCGACCCGCTCGGGCTCGCCGTCGACGGCCACGCCAACGTGTACGTCAGCGACGCCGCCGCCGCCCAGGTGTACCGGCTCGACGCGGCTGGCGCCGTCGCCCAGCGCTACGGCAAGGGCGGCACGCAGGCGCCCAACGCTTACGATCCGGCCGTCCTCATGATTCCCGGCAAGATCGCCGCCTGGACGGACGCGGACGGTCGCGACCGGCTGCTGATCCTCGAGAGCGCCGGGCCGAACCGCGTCAGCGAGTGGGGCGCCGACGGCCGGATGATCCGCGAGTGGCTCAGCCTTCAGACGCGCGCCAACGACGGCTATGCGATCGACCCCGAGCATCCGGAGCACATCTACCTGCCCGGCCAGCAGAACTGGCTGACACGGTTCAAGGTTGATTACGCGGCAAACAAGTGGACGGTGGACGCCGTCTGGCCCGATGTCGGGAACGACCCCAAGTCGCCCAAGCTCGTCTACCCGAAACTGATCCGGGCCAACGGCAACCTGTACTTGGCCGGCCAGCGGAGCTTCAACGTCTACCGGCTGGCCGGCGACCGCTGGCTGCTCTCGGCCGCGCTGATCCGCGAGACGCCGAAGAAGGGCCCGCCGCAGTCCTACTTCTGGCACGACGCCAACGGCGACGGCAAGGTCGACGAGGCCGAGTACCGCGACGCCCCCACCGCCCCCCCGCCGGGCGTCTGGAAATACTGGGGCCAACGGTGGCTCGACGACTTGTCGTTGGCGGCCGTGCCGCAGGGCGGCGTCGACGTGTGGCGGCTGCCGGTCGACAGCTTCGATGCCCACGGCAACCCGGTCTACCGGCGGTGGCAGAAGCTGCTGACCGACTCCGTCATGGCCGCCCGCGCGGCCGGCGCGGCGGACGCGGTCCACGGCGGCAACGAGATGGACGACGCGTTCGGCAGCTCGTGGAGCCAGATCGCCGGCACGCCGGCCGAGGGGTTCTACGTCACCGCCCGGGGCGCCAAGGGGTTCAGCGCCAACTTCGGGGCCCAGCAGAAGCTGTCCCGCTACGTCCCCGACGGCCGGGGCGGGTACGCGATGAAGTGGCGGACCGGCCGGGCGGCCCTGTCGGACGTCGCCGCCGAGGGCGAGGTGTACGGGGCGATCAACGTCCGCCCGCCGATCAACGGGTTGGTCAGCCTCGTGGACCAGACCCGCTGCGGGGTCGCCCTATACACGCCCGACGGGCTGTACGTCGACACCCTCTTCCTGGACCCAAAGCGGTTCGGCCGGTCGGCGGTCGGGGTCTACGCGCTGCCGGGCGAGTTCTTCGCCGGCGACGTCGTGCCGGACCGCCGCACGGGGCGGGTCCTCCTCGCGTTCGGCAAGTACACGCCGCTCGTGTTCGAGGCCGTCGGCTGGTCGCTCACCGAGAACCCGGTCAAGCCCCTGCCGGGGCTGCCGGCGACCGTGAGCATCGGCGGGCCGCAGGTCGCCCCGCCGCCGGACGTGGCGGTGTTCTTCCGCGGCGGCCCGGGGGCGGCCCGCTTGGCGAGCGTGGCGCCCGCCGTCGGCGAAGCCGCCCTCGACGGGTCCACCGCCGGGTGGGAGTCGGCCGCCCCGAACACGTTCGGGGCCGGTAAGGACCAGACGGTCGAGGTCCGCTGTTTGTACGACCCCGCGCGCCTGTACTACCGGTGGCACGTCCGCCTGGGCCGGAAGTTCGAGCCGGTGCCGCTGGACC
>JAQGHJ010000800.1 GCA_028288905.1 Phycisphaerales bacterium
GCCGCATGCCGCCGCCGATCTTACAGCAAGACGCACCGCCTTGTAGCGGCTCCGGAGTCGCTGAGTCATTCCGAACGACGCTGTAGGCCTTCGGGTCCAGCCGGGACCCCACGCCGCCGGAAATCCCCTTACACCAGCACGAGTTCCGGGCGGTTCCCGGTCGACTCGTCGCTGTCGAAGACGGCGGCCTGGTCGACGACCGCCGACCCGGACAGCACGAGCGTGACCAGCGTCCGCCCGGCCGCCCGCTCGGCGCGCAGGAACGACGTCAGGTTCACCTCGTACCACCGGGCAGTCGTGCCGCCGGCCATGCCGAACGTCGCCAGCGGCCCGCCGGCGACGGCCGGCTGGGCGTTCCAGGTCACGCCCGACTCGGTCCACCCGGTGTTCGCCGACGCCGACACGGCGACCGTCACGGCCGGGGTGACGGCGTTGTCGGTCTTGCCGTACAGCCGGAGCGTAGCGGAGGCGATGGCGGCCGGCCCGGCCGACAGGTCGAACCTCAGCACGGCGTTCCGGTTGTACCCGGCCGTCCCGGTGCCGATGTTCTTGACCGTCAGGTCCGTCGCCGACCCGAAGTTCTGCGCCGCGTACGAGCCGTTCCGGACCGTGGCGTCGGCGACGGCCCGGAGCGTGGTCGGGGTGCCGGACGGCGGCGGCGGCGGAGATGTCGGGCCGGCCGGCAGCACGGTCAGCCGCAGCGCCGTCGTCCCCTGCACCGCCCCGGTCGCCCCGGCCCCGGCGTACTGGACGACGGTCAGCGTGTGGTCGCCGATCGGAGGCGTCCAGTCGAGGTAATCGACCGCGCCGTTGGCGGCCGTTCCGTCCCCGCCGATCGCGTACGGGGCGGTCGTCTCGGTCTTGGCCACCGCCCCGTCGATCAGGAACTGGATGCTGCCGGCCGACCCGGCCGGCAGCGCCCGGACGTTCAGACGGGTGCCGACCGCGGCCAGATCGATCACGTACCCGTCCGTCAGCGTCGCGATCGGGACGTCGGCCGCGGCGTCGATCAGGACGGCGGTCGGGCCACCGGTCGGCGGCGGTGGCGGCGGCGTGACGACGTCGTCGTCCTGCTCCGTCGCCGACAGGGTGACCGTCGCCAGCCCGGGGGCCGACAGGGCGAACGTCGCCGTCCCGTTGGCGGCGTCGGCGTCCTGGGCGGCCGAGACGGTCAGTGGTTGCGGCGTGGCCCAGTTCTGCGGGGTGAACACCAAGGCGGCGGGTGTAGCCGACAGGTCCGCGTCGCCCGACTGCCGTGCCACGGCGACCGTGACCGTGCCGGCCGGCTGGGCCGACAGCCGGACGGTGCCGGCTGACGCGACCCCACCCTCGGCCACCGTCACCGTCGCCTGCGAGCGGACGATCTCCGGCGCGGGGGCGGCGGCCTGCTGCGTCACGCGCAGCTCCGGGCGGTTCGCCGTCGCCTCGTCGCTCGCGAACGTCGCCCACGGGGTCGTGTAGTTCGTCGCCTTCAGGGCCAAACTCACGCTCGTCGCCCCGGCCGCCTTCTGCTGCTTCAGGTAGCTCGTCACGTCGAACTCGACCCAGCCGCTCGTCGTGCTCGCCAGCGTCTTCGTGCCGATCGCGGTCGCCCCGGCGGCAGGTCGGTTGTTCCAGGACAGCCCGGCCTCGGTCCAGGCGGCGCTCGCGACCGGGTACAGCCCGACGGTCACGCTCCCGGCCTCGCTCAGCTTCCCGTACAGCCGGAGCGTGGCGGCCGTGATTTGGGACGCCGACGCGACGGCCGACAGGTCGAACCGCAGGAACGCCTCCCGCTGGTTGCCGGCGATCGAGCTGCGACGGACCTCCAGTGCGGTGCCCGCCCCGTAGTTCGTGCCCGCGTTCGTCCCGTCCAGGCCGAACGCGTCGGCTGGGCTGCGGAGGCTCACCGTGGTCGGCACCACCGGCGGCGGCGGCGACACCGTCTGCCACGCCTCGGCCGCGTCGCTGCCCAGCGAGTTCCCGCCGGCGTCTTGGACGGTCGCGACGTCCCGGGCCAGGCGCAACTCGTAGCTTCCGGCCGCGGCCGTGACCGCCCCTAGGCCGGAGAGCGTGTATGTCTTGGCGTCCACCGGTACGACTACTGCACCGCCGAGCGAAACGGCAAGACCGTCGCGGGCGAGGGTGAAGTCCTCCGGCCCGACGCCGAACGCCGCCCGGTTGAACCGCACGGTGACCGCATCGACCGGGGCAGAGCGCGGGTCCGGCTGGACGGGGTCGACGGCGGCGACGAATGGGGTGACCACGTCGGCCACGATTGCCTCGGCCACGTCAGCCGCGCCGACGAGGTAGCCGGCCCCGGCCGCCACCCGGACGCGGGCGACCTCGTCGCCCTCCAACTCGTCGTCGGCGACCGGCTGGAGCGACAGCGCGGCCGACGCCTGCCCGGCCGGGATGACGACGGTCGCGTCCGCCCGCCCGAAGTCGGCGGCCAGGGCGGCGGTCCCGTCCATCGCGAACCCGACCGTCAGCGCCGCCGACAGGTCGCCCGTGCGGGTGAGGGTGAACGCGACCGGGTCGCCGCCCGCCTCGGACCCGGTCGCGTCGGCGACGGCGATCGTGACGACGGTCGGCTCGGCCACGACGGCCGACCCGACCCCGGCGACCACGGGGTTGCCGGCGAGGTCCGTCGCCGTGATCCCGGCGTAGGTCAGGGTGTACGTCCCGACGTCCGTCGCGTACCCGCCGAGCCCCGACACGGACAGTACCGATCCCGCCGGCCCGCCGGCCGGGGTCGCGTCGGCAAAGTCGAACGGGCCGGTCAGCAGGTCCGGCCCGCCGTCGCGGGTCAGGGCGAGGTCGGCCGGGCCGTACCCGAACACCGACAC
>JAQGHJ010000251.1 GCA_028288905.1 Phycisphaerales bacterium
GTGCTTGGGTTCGCTCCCGTGCTGTGGCTCGGCGGCACGACGATGCGGTACTTGGTGGACCTCTATCCTGCCGCGGGGGTGCTCGCCGCGCTCGGCGCCTGGCTGCTCCTAGCACCCGCGGCGCGAGCAACGACTGGCCGGCCCGCCCCCGCTCCACGCCGCCGGGCCCGGGTTCTGGCGGTCGGCCTGCTACTGGCGTACTCGGTGTCCGCGGGGCTGTTGTTGTCGTTCACGGGGTACTCCTTCCACTTCGACCGGTACGCCCCGGCGTTGATGCGCGACCTGCGATGGGCCGACCCGACGAGTCGGACCGACCTCCCGCCGTGGCTCGTGCCCCGACGCGGGCAGGCTACGGCTCCAGTACGCGACGGCGGGCGCTAGCCGCCGGCCGGAAGACTTGGGATGGCGCGCTGCCGCGCCGGCCCGGCCCGAGGCCCGCGGTGACTCTCCGCGGCCCGCGCGACGGGTCCGTCGCACGGCCCGCGGTCGGCCGGACCCCCGCTCTGGGTGTGGTTACGGGACGCGTCCCGAGGGCACGGGAACATTCCTAACGCGGCCGCCGCGCCGCGCCCGAAGTTTCGACGTGCGCCTAACTTGGACGACACCCCACCTTCCCTCGTCGCCGCCCGCAACCCCGGGGTCCCTCGGCGACGCGCCGCCCGTCGTCCGCGGTTCGGGCGGACCCGGGCGGGCGGCGTCACGCGGCGGCCCCACTGCCGCCGGCGGGTGCCCGCTTGCCGCCACCCGGCCCGATCGGTCCGGGATCTGGACGGTCGCCGCGGTGGCGGCCTTGGCCGTCGGATACGCCTGGGTGATCGGCGCCGGGTCCGTCACCGCCTGGCCGGGCGGTTCGTCTTACTACGGGCAACTGGCGGCGGCGTTCGCCCGCGGACAGACGCACCTGCCGGTCGGCCCCCCGGCCGCGATGCTGGCCCTGCCCGACCCGTACGACCCGCAGGCGAACGACGCCTACCGCCTGAACGACGCCCTACTGTACGGCGGGAAGTACTACCTCTATTGGGGTCCGGTCCCGGCCCTGTTCCTCGTCCCGCTCGCCCGCGTCGGCGCGGGCGTCACCGATCACGGTTCGGACGCCCTATTGGCCTTCGGGTTCGCGGTGGGGACGGCGGCGTCGGCCGCAGCCCTGCTGCTCCGGGTCCGCCACCGACTGTTTCCGGACAGGGCCGGTTGGACGGTCGCCCTCGGGGTCGGGGTGGTCGGGTGGGCGGGGCCGATCCCGTACGCCCTGGCCCGGCCGTCGGTGTACGAAGCGGCCATCCTCGGCGGTCAGTGCTTCATGATGACCGGCGTGTACTGCGCGTACCGCAGCTTGTTCCCCGCTCCCAGCGCCCGGCGAGTGACCGGGCGGCCGATCCCCGCGTGGCTGGCGGCTGCCGCCGCGTGCTGGGCCGCGGCGGTCGGATCACGTTTGAGCCTAGGGCCGGCGGTGGCCGTGATGGGACTGCTCGTCCTGTGGCGGGTTTGGCGGCCGGTGCCAGAGGGATGCCGCGGCGCCCTTGCGCGGACGGTCGCGTTCGCCGTGCCGGCCCTGGCAGGGGCGATGCTGCTCGCTTCTTATAATTTCGCACGATTCGGGGCGTGGACGCAGACGGGGTGGAAGTACCAAGTCGGCGGGGTGAACGTCCCGGACGGCGTCGCCCGCGGGTGGCTCGTCTCCGCCCGGTACGTACCGGGCAACCTGCTGTGCTACCTGTGCGAAAACCCAGCGTGGGTGCCGGAATTCCCGTTCTTGTACGCCGGGACGGGCGGCCCGCTCTCGGCGACCGCCGCGACCGCCTCCCCGCACTATGGCCTGGAGGCGGTCGTCGGCGTCCTGCCGGTGTGGCCGGTGCTGTGCCTGGGGCTGATCCCGCTGCTGCCATCGGTCTGGCGGCGACGGCGGGCAGCGCCGGCCGCCGCCGGTTCGATTTCGCCCGCAGGCGACGCCTGCCGAGGAGAAGCGGCCTGGCTGGTGCCGACGCTCGCCGCCGCGGCCGCCATCGGCTTCGTCCCCGGACTGCTGCTGTGCGGCCTGACGCTGCGATACTTGGTCGACCTCGCGCCGACGGCCGGTGTGCTGGCCGTGGTGGGCGTTTGGCTCACGGCGCCGGCACCCGCGGTCGGGCCCGGCCGTCGCGGGGCGTGGAGCCTCGGGGTCGGTCTGCTCGTGCTGTTCTCCGCCGCGACGGCCAGCGGACTGGCCTTCACCGGGTACCACGCGCGGTTCGACGCGCGCAACCCGGGGCTGATGCGGGCGCTCCGCCAGACCCTGTCCCCGTGGGCGGTGGAGCCGCCGCCCGGGGTGCCGCCGCCCGGACTCGACTGAGGGCGATTCGGAGGAGGAACGACCCATGACCAAGTACTTCGTCGTCGGCGGGGCCGGGTTCATCGGCAGCCACCTGGCGGCCGCCCTGCTCCGGGACGAGCCGGCGGCGGCCGTCACCGTGTACGACAACTTTTCGTCCGGCCGGGCGTGGCACCTGCCGGCCGACGCCGGCGGGCGGCTGGCTATCGTCCGCGGGGACGTGAAGGACCTGCCGGCCCTGACGGCCGCCATGGCCGGGCACGACCACGCGTACCACTTCGCGTCCAACCCCGACATCGCCCGGGCCGCCCGGGAGCCGACCGTCGACTTCTGGGAGGGCACGTACCTGACCCAGAACGTGCTCGAGGCGGCGCGGGTGGCGGACGTGCCCCGGCTGACCTACGCGTCGGGCAGCGGCGTGTACGGCGACACCGGGGACACGCCGGTGCACGAGAACTTCGCCCCGCTCCGCCCGACGAGCACGTACGGCGCGAGCAAGCTGGCCGGCGAGGCGCTGATCGGGTCGTACTGCGACATGTTCGGGCTGTCCGCCCTGGCGTTCCGGTTCGCGAACGTCGTAGGCCCGCACCAGACGCACGGGGTGACGTACGACTTCATTCGCCGGCTGCTGGCCGACCCGGGCGAGCTGTCGATCCTGGGGGACGGGAACCAGAGCAAGTCGTACGTCCACGTCGACGACGTCGTCGCAGCCCTGCGGTTCGTCGCCGGCCGGGGCATGACCGGTTTCGACGTGTTCAACGTCGCGACCCGTGATTACGTCACGGTCCGCCAGATCGCCGACCTCGTGTGCCGGCGGCTCGGGCTGGCCGGCGTGCGGTACGCGTTCAGCGGCGGGACGCGGGGGTGGAAGGGAGACGTGCCGGTCGTCCGGTTCGACACGTCCAAGCTCCGCGCGCTCGGGTGGGCGAATGCCCGGACGGCCGTCGAGGCGTTGACCGACTCGGTCGACTCGATGATCGCCGACGCCAAGGCTGGCAAGTTCGCCGACGCGGGATGACGTTCCCGCCGCGCCGGCACCCGTCGCGGCCGCCGCCCGTGGCACCGGCGTCCCGCCCGTGCTAACGTCGGCACGGCCCCGCGGGCCGGTGCGTCGATCCCCTCCGTTCTCCCCCGCCCGAGCACGGGCGGGACGCCCGTGCCACGAGGATTCGTCCGATGTCCACGCCGCCGCCGCCAGCCGCTACCGCCCCGCCCACCCGCGCCGCCGAGATCCTCGCCGGCGTGAACGCGCGGGACGTGGTCGCCGGGTGGGACGACGCCCACCGATACTCTCCGGCCCCCCGGCACCGCCGCCGGCTGGTGCTGGACTGGGTCCGGCCGCTGGCGTTCGCCGACTGCCTGGACGCCGGCTGCGCCCAGCCGTACCTGCTGCACGAGATCGTCCGCCGGCACCGGTGCGTGGGGTCCGGGTGCGACATCTCCGACCGGGTGATGTCGGACAACCAGGACGACCCCCTCGGGTGCCAGTTCCGGTCGTTGGACCTGACCCGCCAGCGGTGGCCGGGGGACAAGCGGTTCGACCTCGTCGTCTGCTCGGAGGTGCTGGAGCACGTCGAGGACTGGCCGGCGGCGGTCCGCACACTGGCGGTCATGACCGGGCGACACCTGCTGATCACCGTCCCCAGCGGGCCGGTGCGGGCGATGGACCGGATGGTCGGGCACCACCGCCACTTCGACGGGCGAGAGCTGGCGGCGGCCGTCGCGGCGGCCGGGCTTGCGGTCGTCCGGCAGCGGAAGTGGGGGTTCCCGGTCCACTCGTTGTACAAGGCGCTGATCAGCCGGATCGCCCCGGACAAGCTGTACGACTCGTTCGCGACCGGGCGGTACTCGTGGCCGAAACGGCTTGTGTCGGACGCGCTGTGGCTGGCCTTCTTCGCGAACGACCCGTTCCGGGGCGGGGCCCAGTACATGTTGCTGGCGGAGCGGCCGGCCGCCGCCGGCGAAGGGGGTCGGGCGTGACGGCGACCACCCTACCGGTCGGGGCGCCGTCGGCGGCACCGGCCAACCACGCGGCGGCGGCGGACGACGACCGGCCCTTCGTCACGATCGTGGTCCCGTGCCTGAACGAGGGGCTGGTGATCGGCGAGTTCGTCGACTGGTGCCACGAGGGGCTCCGCCGATGCGGGCGGGTCGGCGAGGTGCTGATCGTCGACAGCTCAACGGACGCGTCGCCCGCGATCGCCGAGGCCCGCGGGGCGCGCGTGCTGCGGGTGCCGAAGCGGGGGCTCGGGCAAGCGTACCTGGACGCGATCCCGCACGTCCGGGACGGGTACGTCGTCATGGGCGACGCCGACCTGACGTACGACTTCCGCGAGTTGGCGCCGTTCGTCGACGCGCTGGACGCCGGGCACGAGTTCGTCATGGGCACCCGGATGCGGGGGTATATCGAGCCGGGCGCGATGCCCCCGTTGCACCGGTACTTCGGCACGCCGTTGACTACCTGGATCCTGAACCGGATCTACGGGACGCGCTACTCGGACATCCACTGCGGGATGCGGGGGATGACGCTCGAAGCCCTCAAGCGAATGCGGCTCCAGAGCCGGTCGTGGGAATACGCGTCGGAGATGGTCTTGAAGGCCGCCCTGCTCGGGCTGCGAACGACGGACGTGCCGATCCGCTTTTACAAGGACCGCCCCGGCCGTCAGAGCCACCACCGCCGAAGCGGGTGGCTCAGCCCGTGGAAGGCCGGGTGGATCAACCTCAAGGCGATGTTTGTGTACGCCCCGGAGTTCTTCCTGTACCGCCCGAGCCTCGTCATGCTGGCGGTCGGGCTGGCGCTGGTCCTGGGCCTGAGCCACGGGCCGCGGACGGTCGGGTCGGTCGGGTTCGACCTGCACTGGATGCTGTTCGGCATGACGCTGTGTACGGTCGGGTATTCGGCGCTGCACCTGGCCGTGCTGAGCAAGGTGTACCACGGGTTCGACCGGACGGCCGCCCGGCGGGCGCTGGCGCTGTTCGCGTACGACCGCGGGATGCTGCTCGGGGCATCGTTCGTCGCGATCGGGGTGATGCTGAACGCGGTGCTGGTTGCCCACTACTGGGTGAACCGCCTTCGGCTGGCGGAGATCTCGTACAGCGGGGTGCTCGGTCTGACGCTCATCGTGCTCGGGTTCCAGACGATGGTTCACACGCTGATCTTGGAGATGGTCCGCCGGCCACGGTACGACGCGTCGGACCCCGCAAATCCCGCGGCCGCCGCCGGCCCGCCGCCGGCGGTCCCGCCACACGGCATGGAGGTCCCGT
>JAQGHJ010000809.1 GCA_028288905.1 Phycisphaerales bacterium
CCGCCCGGATGAACGGCTCGCTCGCCGCGACGGCCGCCCCGGCCAGGGCGGTGACGATGTCCCCCGCCCGCAGCCCGGCCGCCGCCGCCGGCGACCCGGCCTCGACGTAGTCCACCCGCGCCCCGCCGGCGTCGACCGGCAGCCCGGCGGCCGTGCAGTCGGCGGGGGCGGCCGTCGTCGTCCGGACGCCGAGGTACGCGTACGTCACCTCCCGCCCCGCCACCAGTCGGTCGACCACCGCCCGCAGCCGCGGGCCGGCCGGGATGGCGAACCCGATCCCGTTCGTCTGCTTCACCGGCAGAACGACGGCGCAGTTCACGCCGATCACGTCCCCGGCCGCGTCGAACAGCGGGCCGCCGGAGTTGCCCGGGTTGATCTGGGCGGTCGTCTGGATCAGGTCCTGGTACAGCCGGTCCTCCCGGCCGGACAGCTTCGGGAGCGACCGCCCGACGGCGGACACCACCCCGACGCTGACGGCCAATTCCCCGTCGCCGGCGAGCCCGTACGGGTTGCCGATGGCGATCGCCCACTGTCCGCGACGAGCCGGGGCGGCGGCGAACGCCACCGGCCGCAGCCCGGCGGCCGGCACCTTCAGCACTGCTAGGTCTGCCCGCGGGTCAGACCCAACGACCACGGCCGGGTACACCTTGCGGTCGTCCGTGGTCACCCAGATCTGGGCGGCGCGGCCGACGACGTGCTCGTTCGTGAGGATGTACCCCTCGGCCGCCACCACCAGCCCGGTCCCGACCGTGCGGTCCTGGGACTCTAGAGCGGCGTTGAGCTTGTCCGGGTTCGTCCGGCCGGCGTGTTGCACCTCGTCGGACGCGACGGGCGAGTCGACGGCGGAGATGGCGACGACCGACCCGACGACCCGGCGGGCGACGGCCTCGAACTGCCGTTCGAGCTTGGGGGCGTCGAAGTCCTCGTCGATCCGGACGGCGGCGAAGGCGGGGGTCTGCGGGGAGGCCGACGCGTCCTGGGCCGGCGCGGGGGCACCGTCGGCATCGGTGGCGGGCGTCGGCCCGGTCGGCCGCACCCGGGCGGCGGACTGGGAAGGGGCGACGCGGGCGTCGGCCGGCTGCCGCGCGTCGGCGGCGAGTCGAGGGCCGGCGCTCGAGCAGGAGACGCCGAGGCCGGCGAGACTTGCCGCGGCGGCGAGGGAGGACCGGTGCAGCCACCGGTACCAGTGAGGACGCCCGAACCCGTTGCCCATGCCGGCACCTCAGGGGTCCCGCGCGAACGCCGCCGCGGGCCGGGCGGCGAATTCGCCGGTCGGCCGCGTGGGGTCACCCGCTCGGGTTGTGGAGGTCGGTCGAATCGGTCGGAGGCGACTTCGCAACCGGCGTACCGCGTGCGGCGGAACGGCGGATCGAAAAGTCAACCCTCTTAATTATCAGGCAAATGGGCCCTGCGGCTTTACCGAGAAGGGCATCAAAATCGAGACACGCGGCAAGATCGTCAAAGTCGGGTGCCCGCGGCGGATCGGCACGTGCCCGAAAACGGGAATCGCAACCGCAGTTGCCCGCGGAATGGGCATAGTTGAGGAGCCGATCGCGTTGTCTTTCTGCTGTAGGGCCTTACCAAGTTTGGTGGCCAGCTGCACCCGCCCCTTGTGGCGCGGGTTTGCAACCCGTACGCGTGGGACGGCGGGTCAAGGATCAGCAGATTCTTGGCCGTCCGATCGGCTCGCACCGGTTGCAAACCAATGCAACAGAGGGCGGGTTCGGCCGCGTACACATCACCTACTCGTACTGATCGACCGGCGGGCAATGCTCCCGTTCGTACGCACCGACCGGCAGTCGCGTTCGCCCGCGCGAAGGGAACGACAAAGCGGCGCCGCCGCGGTCGACGTCTCTGCGTGTTGGGGCCAGAGACCTGCCGCGCCTGGAAGGGAGGGGTTCCGCTGTGACCTCCTCCAAGCTCCGAATCCGGCCTTGTGGGGCGGGGCTACATTGGAATCTGATGCGGGGAACGGGCGACGCGGCAAATAAGAGTGATCCCACGCCCGGATGCTGCCTCCGCCGACCCGGCTCCCGCTCACTTTAACAGCCAGGCAACCGCCTCCGCTTCCGGCTCGGCCGCCTCGACGAGGGTGACGCCGGGCGTGGCGGCCGCTAGGTCGGAGAATCGGCCCGTCCGGCGGACGCCGGTCAGGCGGGTCTGGCCGCGGTCGCAGAGGGCGGCGAACCCGTACAGGCCGCCGTACTTGATCGCGCCGGGCAACAGCATCTCGTCGTCGGCGGTCGTGACTTGGTCGAAGTCGAACCCGCCGACGTCGGCGGCGAGCGTGTCGACCGCGGTGCCGGCCGCGGCGCGGGCCAGCACCGCCCACGGCCCGGCCCGGCCGGTGCCGAGCAGGCGGACGGAGGTCGTCCGCCCCCACCCGCGGGTCATCGCGACGACGGACAGCAGGTCGTGAACTCGGTTGCCGACGACGCTCCGGTTGTACCCGAGGGTGAACGCGGCGTACGGCGGGTTCACCTTCGGGGCGTACGTCGGGTTGGCCGGGGCGGGCGACGGCCCGGCGGGCCGGGTCGTCGCCCGGTCGTCCGCTGCCGTCGGGCCGGTGGTGGCCGTCGGACCAGTGGCGGCCGCGAAGGGTGCGGCGCCCGTCCAGTACAGGTCGGGCACGACGACGGCCGACCCGGCCGCCAGCGCAAGCCCTGCGACCCGCGTCGGCCGACGCGCGTGGTCCAGCGCCGCCTGCGTGCCGTCCGGCGTCGCCCAGACGACCACCCGCCCGTCCCAAGCGTCTGGGAACAGCGCGACGTACGGCACCCGCGTCCCGTCGGCCGCCCGCTCGACGGTGCCCCGCTCGACCGTGAACCCGTCCTGCCGGTCCGGCCCGCCGTGGCCGGCCACCCGCACGCTGCCGGGTCCGGGGTAGGACGTGGCGAGGACCGCTTCCAGCGCCGGGCCGACGGTCCGCCGGTACGCGGCCCGGTCCTTCGCCAAGTCGGCGAGCTGCGCGTCGGACGCCGCCGACATCGTGCGGCGGAGCCCCGCGGCGTCGGCCGCGTCGGCCGGCACCGGGTGCTCGGCGTCCCACACGCTCAGCTCTTTCGGCGAGACCGGCTCGAACGGCGGCTCC
>JAQGHJ010000830.1 GCA_028288905.1 Phycisphaerales bacterium
GGCTCGTGGCGATCTTCGGCCGGCTCAGGGTCGGGGACCCGCTGGCGGACGGGACGCTCGTCGGCCCGCTCGTCGACGCGGGGTCGTACGACGCGATGCAGTCGGCGCTCGCCGAGGCCCGCGCCAGCGGCGGGCGGGTGATCGGCGGCGAGCGGGTGACGGCCGGCGTGCCGGCCGGCGGGTACTACGTCCGCCCGGCGCTCGTCGAGATCAGCCCCCGCGCCCCGATCGTCGCCCGCGAGACGTTCGCCCCGATCCTGTACGTGATGGCGTACGACGCGATGGACGAGGCGGTCGAGTGGCACAACGGCGTGCCGCAGGGGCTCAGCTCGACCGTGTTCACGAGCGACGTCCGCGAGGCCGAGCGGTTCGTCGGCCCGGCCGGCAGCGACTGCGGGATCGCGAACGTGAACATCGGCACGAGCGGGGCCGAGATCGGCGGCGCGTTCGGCGGCGAGAAGGAGACCGGCGGCGGCCGCGAGAGCGGGTCCGACGCCTGGAAGGCGTACATGCGGCGGGCGACGAACACCGTCAACTATTCCGACCAGCTCCCGCTGGCACAGGGCGTGTCGTTCGACGTGTGAGCGCGGACGCGCGCCTGGACGGAAACGCGTCAGGTGACGGATCGGAAGACCTGCGGGTCTTATGCGGCAATTTGTTTAGCGGTCGGACCGCTAAACGGTTTCTCTACCGAGGACCCACGACCTCCTAACCCCTGCCCCCGACCTACCGTGATGACGTCCGCTTCCCCGCGGGTATGCTTTGCCGGCACGACGCCCTCGCACCTCTAGTCGTGACTGGGAGACCTCGCATGCCCCGCCTCGCCCTGTCGCCCGCCCTCCGTTCGCTGCTGTGGACGACGATCGCCCTGCTCGTCGCGTCGCCGGCGGTAGCGGCGGAGCCGTTCAAACTGACCGCCCGCACCCGCACGCCCGTCGCCGGCAGCGAGAAGGTGCTGGAGGTGGTCGAGAAGTCCGCCGAATGGGCGCCGGCCGAGACCGCCCTCGTGATCTGCGACATGTGGGACACGCACGGCAGCCCGAACGCCGCCGCCCGCACCGCCGCCCTCGCCCCGCGGATCGACCAACTCGCCAAGGCGGTACGGGCGGCCGGCGGACTGGTGATCCACGCCCCGAGCGACACGATGAAGTTCTACGACGGGACGCCGCAGCGGCGGCGGGCGCAGGCCGCCCCGGCGGTGCCGCCGCCGAGCCCGCCGAACCGGGCCGGGGGGCCGCCGTTGCCGATCGACGACACCGACGGCGGGTACGACGACGTCCCGCCGGTCGTCCCGCCCGACGGCAGCAAGGGCCGGCCGTGGCCGTGGACCCGGCAGATCGCGACGATCGAGGTCGCCGAGCCGGACGCCATCACCGACCGCGGCGACGAGGTGTACAACCTGCTGCGTCAGCGCGGGGCCAAGCACCTGCTCGTGTGCGGCGTTCACGCGAACATGTGCGTGCTGCACCGGTCGTTCGGCATCAAACAGATGACCCGGTGGGGCGTGGACTGCGCCCTCGTCCGCGACTGCACCGACGCCCTGTACAACCCGGCCAAGCCGCCGTTCGTCAGCCACGACAAGGGGACCGACCTCGTCGTTGAGTACGTCGAGCGATACTGGTGCCCGAGCGTGACGAGCGGGCAGATCCTGGGAGACGCCAAGCCGCCGAAGGTGCTGCTGGTCTCGGGCGAGCAGGAGTACGACGCCAAGGCGACGCTGCCGGCCTTTGCCAAGGCCGAGCTGGAGCCCGCGGGATTCGCCTGGCAGCACCTCAACAGCGACGACCCGAACACGATTCCCGGGCTGGAGGCGATGGACGGAGCGGACGTGCTCGTACTGTTCCTGCGGCGGCGGACGCTGCCGCCGGACCAGTTGGCCCGCTTCAAGGCGTGGTTCGAGGCGGGCAAACCAGTCGTCGCGGTCCGCACTGCGTCACACGGGTTCCAGACGTACCTGGAGTTCGACCGGCAGGTGCTCGGCGGGACGTACGGCAACCACTACAAGGGGGAGGGGGTGCGGGTGACCCCCGCGGCCGACCCTGCGGCGGCCGCGAACCCGCTGCTGCGGGGCGTGCCGGCCGGCGTGTTCGCCGCGGCCGGGACGCTGTACAAGAGCAACCCGCTGGCGGCGACGGCCGCGCCTCTGCTGAATGGCACGTTCGCCGACAAGCCGGCCGAGCCGGTGGCGTGGACGAACGTGCACCGGGGCGGGCGGGTGTTCTACACGTCGCTCGGGCACCCGGGCGACTTCGCCAACCCGTCCTTCCGGACGCTACTGCGGAACGCCGTCCTGTGGGCGGCCGACCGGCCGGTGCCGGCGGGCAAATAGCGGGCGGCCGGCGGCAGCGCGAGGGTCGATCGGAGGACAGGCATTCTTGCCTGTCGCTCGGGCCGGCAAGGCCGCCTCGACCGTCGGCCGGCCGCGTTTGCAATGGGTGGGGCAGGCATTCTTGCCTGTCCCGCATCGGGGAGCGGTCGGATGTACTCGTCCGGCCCGAGCCGGTGCGGCCGGATTGGGGGGCACGCCCGGGTCGGGCAGGAATGTCCGTGCCATTTGGGCAGCACACAGGAATGCCGCCCCACCCGACTCCGGACGCGGCCGGTCGAAGGACGAAGGGTCCCCGCCGGCCCGAGTGACAGGCAAGAATGCCTGTCCTCC
>JAQGHJ010000900.1 GCA_028288905.1 Phycisphaerales bacterium
CAGGACGGCGGGGCGGGGCACACCGACCGACCGCCGCCGGGCCCGCGTGGGCCCCGGCGGCGGCGGCGGGACCGAAGTGTCGTCGTGCGTGTCGGTTGGTCGTGTGTCAGTGAGTCACGGCGCCCCGGCGGGCCGCCGGGCGGGCAGTGGGCCGAGTGGCCCCAGGGCCGAACCGGCCGCCCCCCGCGAGTCGCCGCGGCGCCCCAAGACGGAAAGGCTGTGTGTCCCATGGTTCGCACCGTTCGCAAGATTCGTGGCGGCTTCACCCTGATCGAAATCCTGATCGTCGTGATCATCCTCGGCATCCTGGCCGCGATCGTGATCCCGCAGTTCAGCTCCGCGAGCAACGACGCCCGCACGAGCAACGTGCAGACGACGGTCCAGACGCTCCGCAGCCAGATCGCGCTGTACAAGCTGCAGCACGCCGACACGCTGCCGGCGCTGGTCACGGACTGGACGCAGTTCCTGTCCAAGACCGACATCGCCGGTGCCCTGAACCCGGCGGCCGGCGTCCAGTCGTTCGGCCCGTACATGCAGGATACCCCCGTGAACTCGCTGAACAGCAAGAGCAACGTGCTCAACGGCGACGGGGCGACCAACCCGGTCACGACCGCCTGCGGGTTCGTGTACGACTACGGCACGAGCGGGTCGGGCAGCGGCAAGATCTGGGGCACCAAGGCCGACGGCAAGGCCCTGATCATCCCGTAACGTGACGCGGCGAACGCCGCGATCGACGGTCAGGTCGCACTGACCCCCACGCGGCCCCAGGGCCGCCCACCGGCCGGCGGGTTCACAGCCCGCCGCCCACCCGACCCGGCCCGCCGGGGTCCCCCGCGGACCCCGGCGGGCCGGGCGGGTTGCCGGCTTGACGTCGCCCCCTTTCCCCGGACGCCGTCCCGCTCCCCCCGCATCCCCAGAGGTGACCCGATGCGCCGCCGCCCGACCCTTACCCGGACCCCGACCCGCCGGCCCGCCGGCCGCCGGGCGTTCACGCTGATCGAGGTCCTGATCGTCGTCGTGATCCTCGGCATCCTGGCCGGGATCGTCGTGCCGCAGTTCTCGAACGCGGCGACGAACGCCCGGGAGAGCACCCTGCGGGAGGACCTGCGGTACCTCCGGACCCAGGTCACGGCGTTCAAGTACCAGCACCGGGACATGTTCCCCGGGTACGCCAACGGCGACCCGACCGCCACCCCGGACCCGGACTCGTTCCTGGCCCAGATGACGACCTTCAGCGACGACGCCTGCGGCACGAGCGCGGCCCCGACCGGCGCGAACCGATACGGCCCGTACCTGGCACAGATCCCCGGAAACCCGCTGACCGGCAAGACCGGCATCTGGGTCGTCACCGGCAGCACGATGCCCACCCCGGCCGAGGACCAGCCGTACGGCTGGATCTACAACGCCACGCTCGGCAAGGTGATGGCGAACAACGTCGGGTACGACACGAACGGGCAGGCGTACGCGAGCTACTGACCCCGAACCCGCCCGGCACCGCCGGCTCCACCGAGAGGTCCCCATGAAGACGTCCACCCAGAAGCTGTTGACCGCGGCCGTCGTCCTCCAGGCCCTGCTGTTGGCCGGCCAGTGGTTCGGGGCGTCCCCGGCCCAGGCCCGCGGGGAGCTGAACCTGCCGGACCCCGGGGCCCGCCAGCTTCAGATGATCGACGAGCTCAAGTCGCTGAACGCCAAGGTCGATCGGCTGACGGCGGTCCTCACGAGCGGCGAGATGCGGGTGAAGATCGAGAAGGACGCGAAGTGATTTCGCGGCGGTCGGAGCAACCCCACCCGCGAGGGTGGGGTTCTTCGTTTCCGCGGCCCGCCGAGGCCGAATCGCCGCGCTCGCGACCGAACCCCGCCCTTCCGGTCGGGGCTACTGGGACCTGCCCATGCTCACGCACACCACCCGAACCGCTCGCCGCCCCGGGTTCACGCTCATCGAGATCCTCGGGTGCGTCGTCATCCTGGGCATCCTGAGCGCGGTGATCGTGCCCCAGATCAACAGCCGGGACGACCAGCGGGCGGCGGCAGCCGCGCGGGTCGTGGTGGCCGACCTGACGTACGCCCAGAACCGAGCCGTCGCCCGGCAGAAGACGCACTACGTCGTCTTCTCGGTCTCCGGGAAGCAGTACAAGGTGCTCGACGCCTGGTCCCCGCAGACGGTGATAGCCCACCCGGTGGACGGGTCGACGTACGTGGTGACGTTCGGGTCGGCCTCCACCAGTGGGCTGAAGGACATGGCCCTCCAATCGGCCGCGTTCGACGGCAAGGCCGTGCTCGGGTTCGACGCCCTGGGCATCCCGCTGGCCGTCGACCCGGCGACCGGGGCGTCCTCGCCTCTGGTCGTCGGGTCGGTCGTCGTGACGAGCGGGGTCTATAAGATGACGGTCAACGTGTCGCCGTACAGCGGGGAGTTGACGGTTCAGTGAACGTGTGCCGGGCGCGCGGCCCGTCCGCCTATCGAAGCGGGCACGCCGCGCGAATTTCGCGTCGGTCATCCCGAGCACGGCGGAGGGCCCCTCGTCCACCGCGCGACCGGACTAGCGGATCAAGCGCAGCGAAATGTGAAAGGGTGGCCCTCACGCCGAGCACCGGCGGCGGGCCACCCTTTCACATTCCACTTGCCGAGGTTCGCTGGCCCGGCCGCGCGGTGGACGAGGGGCCCTCCGCGGCGCTCGGGATGACCGCTCCTGTCAACATCTTTGGGGCGGCACTCGCGCACGGCTGATCGTGCGCACGCTCGACGTCGCCCACGTCCGACATTCTCCCGCCGGCAGACTGCGATACCCGGACGACTCCGGCAACCGGGGCAAACGAATCGTAGGGTGAGGGCGAAGTTCCCCGGCGAATCCCGACCGCCTAGCGGCCGATGATCGAGACGGGGAACCGGAGCCGGGGGCGGCGCGGGCACCACCGGGCGGTGCGCCCGTGACCGACGGCTCCGATCGGTGCGACGAACTGTGCCCGGTCACGGTCGGTTGTAACGCCGCCGACGCCTCCGCGGCCGACATGCTCCCCACCCCGGCGAACCGCCGACGGGAGCGCGGCACCCGCGGGCGACGGCGAGCAGACGAAGGACCCTGTCATGCGCAAGTGGACCAAAGCCGCCGGCGTCATTTTTCTGGCCGCGTCGTCCGTTTATCCGGACGGGGTCGTCCGGGCAGCTTCGGCCGACCGGGCGAAGCCCGCCAAGGGCCCCGTCGAGGTGAAGCCGCTGGAGGACGCGCCGGCCCCGGTGCTCGCGCCCGCCACCCGGCCGGCCGCGGTGCTGGTGAGCGCGGTGCCGGCCGCCCCGGCGGT
>JAQGHJ010000908.1 GCA_028288905.1 Phycisphaerales bacterium
TGGTCCGGGCTGCCGGGGCGGGCGCCGGCCGGGCGGGCGCAGGAGCCGGGCGTGGGGTGACCGTCGCCGCGGCGGTGGCCGGGCGGATCGCGGCCGCCAGCCCGTCCCGCAGTTCGACCGCCCGGGCGTACTGCTCGCCGGCGGCGTCGGCCAGCTTCTGGAGCCGGGCGACGGCGGCGTCGAGCTTCTCCAGTTGCCCCGGCTTGAGCACCGGGACCTCGACCCGCTCGACCTTCGCCGGGGGCGGGGCGGCCGGCTTCGCGGCGGCGACCTTTTCCAACTCTGCGATCCGCCGCTTGAGGGCGGCCGGGTCGTTCGCCTTCGCCTGCTCGGCCGTCGCCTCCATCTCCGTCGTCAGCTTGTCCAGGTCGACGGCGGCGGCCGCCTTCGGCTGGCGGACCGCCTCCCCCGGGTCCGGGGTCCGGCTGCTGTCGAACGTCGCCTTGGGCCGGAACCGCACCCGCCGGAACAGCTTGAGGAAGTGCGGCGACCACACCCAGCACTCGCCCGTGTCGAGCGTGGCCAGGCTGTCCATGAACGCCCGGACCTCGTCCCTGCTGGCGTGCTGCTCGACCCAGTCGCGGACGGCCGCCGCCGCCCGCGGGCCCTGGATCCGGTGGCACAGGAACACGTCCGCCTCGTCCCGGCAGACGGTCGCGATCGACTGCGGCCGCTGGGTGATCATCGTCATGCTCAGCCCGCGGCTCCGGGCCTTCGTGACGATCGTCTTCGTCGCCCCGAGCATCACCTGCTGGCCGGGCTGCGGCTGGTTCGGGGCGAACAGGTCCGCCTCGTCCATCACCAGGTGCAGGGCCGCCTTGTCCGCCGCCTTCAGCCGGAACAGCCGCTTGAGGAACGCGGTCACGAACCGGTCCTGCTCGGCGTCCGAGTCGAACCCGCTCATGTCCAGGATCACGCTCTGCCCGGACCGGACGAGGTAGTCGGCGACGATGTCCCCGGCCGTCGGCAGCAGCGGGCGGTCCCCGTGCTCCCCGCCGAGGATGACGACCGGCAGCCCGCCGGCCCCGCCGCCGGCGTCGTGGCGGAGGCCCCACCACACGCCGAGCGGGTCCAGGACGCAGGCGTGGACGCCGGCGGCGAGCATCTCCTCGACCATCACGCCGGCGTTGTGCGTCTTGCCGCTGCCCTTCGTGCCCGCCACGAAGACGGTCCGGGCGGCGATCGCCCGCGGGACGGTCAGGTCCTTCGCCAGCCTCAGGTCATTGGTCGTCGGCTTCATCGTCCTGCCCTTCCGGTGTGCCCCTCCGGAGGTTCTCCGGCTTGAGGCGGTCGCCGAGCACCCGCTCGGACTCGTCGCAGCTCACGTACGGGCCCGTCTCCTCCAGCACGCGGCAGCACAGCACGTTCCCCTCCTGCAGGCAGTCGTGGGCCCCGGCGAGGTTCAGCCGGATCCGGCCGTCCATGGCCATCGCCATCGCGACGGCCGAGCCTTGGAACTTCGCCCCGGAATCGCTCCAGGGCCGCTCGCAGCAGGCGGATGGTCTGAGCATCTGTCACGTCCTTGTCCTCCTTCGTTCCGGCGGGAGGGTGATTTAAGATCTCCGCTCGTTTTCGACCACGCGCCAAGAAGGGGATCTCATGACCGTCGCTCGCACCGCACCCGCCCTGCTTCTGACCGGGCTCCTCGCCGTCGCCGCGGGGGCGGCCCCCGCTCCCCGGCCGGTCGCCAGGGCGGCCAGCAAGCCGACCACCAAAGCCGCCGAGGACCGCGTGGCCTCCAACGACGAGCTCAAGGCCCGGGCGGGCCGCGGGGACGTCGTCGCGATGCTGGGCCTCGCCGGCCGGTACTTCCTCGGCACCGAGGGGGTGCAGAAGGACGACGCGTCGGCGCTCGCGTGGTACCGGCGGGCGGCCGAGGCCGGGAACGGCCGGGGCCTGGGGATGGTGGGCTACATGACCTTGAACGGCCGGGGGACGAAGGCCGACACGGCCGCGGCCGTCCCCTGGCTGCGGAAGGCGGCGGCCGCCGGGGACGCGTACGGGTCGTTCACCCTCGGGGCGATGTACGCGGCCGGCGAGGGCGTGCCCCAAGACCACCGGCAGGCGGCCGAGCTGTTCCGCAAGGCGGCCGACGGGGGCGACCCGAACGCGATGAACAACCTGGGGACGTACTACGAGCAGGGTGTCGGGGTGCCGAAGGACATGGCCAAGGCCGTCGCCCTGTTCCAACGCGGGGTCGCCGCCGGCAGCCCCGACGCGATGAACAACCTGGCGTGCCTGTACCTCGACGGGGACGGCGTCGAGCAGAACGAGGCCGAGGCGGTGCGGCTGTTCCGCCGCGGCGCGGCCGCCGGCGAGCCGCGGGCCAAGGGCAACCTCGCCATGCTGAGCGAGGAGGGCCGCGGCGTCCCGAAGGACGCGGCCGGGGCGTACCGCCTGTACCGGTCGGCCGCGGAGGACGGCCTCGCGTCGGGCATGCGGAACGTCGGCCGGATGCTCCACGAGGGCACCGGCGTGCCGCGGAACGACGCGGAGGCGGCGCGGTGGCTCCGGAAGGCGGCCGACGCGGGGGACCCGAAGGGGATGCGGCTCCTGGCCGACCTGTACGCCAAGGGGCAGGGCGTGCCGCCGAACCCGGGGGAGGCCAAGCGGTGGCGGGACAAGGCCGCGACGCTGTCGCCGGAGGATTGACGGCCCTGGTCGGCGGGGGCGCGGTTGGCGGTCGTTCATGCCCGCCCCTGTGGCTCCCGCCACGGCTCGCCTGCCAGGCGGAAGTAGGTCTGTTCGTCCGGCACCGGCACCCGGGCCATCCCCAGCCGCTCGCCCCGCCCGCACGCCGGGCACACGACCGGCTCGTCGTGCCCGGTCCGCCACTTCGCCCCGCTGCCCGTCGTCCCCGCCGGCAGCCGGGTCAGCTCCTCGAACGTGCCGCTCCACCGCCCGCACCCGCACCGGGCGATCCGCTTGTCCCACACGTACCCGTCGGCGTTCACGTACCCGTGCCGCTGCAGGCCGAGCACGAGCCGCTTGCTGAACTCCCCGGGCCCGGTCCGGATGGCCAACACGCTGCCCCAGTTCTCCGCGTCGTCCGACCACAGCTCGTGCGTGAACCCGCGGAACGTGACCGCCCGGTGCCGCTCGCCCCAGCAGAACGACCGGCCGTTCCACGCCTTGGCGACCGTTCCGGCGGCGACGAGGCCGTCGAGGTGGTGCCAGAGCAGGTTGGCCGGCTCGGTCGCGCCGAACAGCCCGTCGCCGGCCAGCTCCCCGACGGCCGGGACCACGACGTGGTCGACGTCCCCGACCTCCGGGCACCGCCGGCGGACCGACCCGGCGGCCGACCACTGCGACCACGTGGACCGGGGGAACAGCCGGTAGAAGTCGCCGGCGTCCCGCTTGGCGGTCGCCCAGTCGCGTTTGCCGGTCAACGTCGCGTTGCTCATCCCAGCTGCCCGCCTTCGTTGCTCGCCGCCGCCCGGAACGCCTCCGCCGCCGCCCGCACGTCCGGCGGCAGCGCGGCCGGGTCGGCCCGCAGGGCCGCCAGCATCAGGGTCGTCCCGAGCTTGGCCCACTTGCGGTCGCGGGCCTCGACGCGGGCCACGTGGGCCGTCAGGTCGGTCTGGGGTTCGGTGTCGATGGGTGTCATTGGGTCGCCTCGGTGGACGGGGCCGCCCCCGGCATCCGCCGCCGGGTCACCCCGGCGTACCACGCCGCCCGCACCGCCCGCTCGACGTCCGCCGGCACGGTCCACAGCCCCTGCTTGCCGGCGCAGTCGACCGGCTGGGGCGGCGTCCACACCGGCTCGTACACGTGGCACCACGGCCCCTCGGCGTGCGCGTGGTCGTGCATCCAGGCGTAGCCCGGCCCGAGGGCGTCGATCGACCGCCGGCGGTCCGGGCCCGGCTCGACGGCCACGCACGCGACCATCCGGACGACCGTGACGATCGCCCCGAAGGCGAGCGCGTTCGGGTCGACGCCGTGGTCGACGGCGATGTCTTCGCACGGCTCGCCGCCGTACCTCCGGGCCTTGCCGGCGTGGACGGCCAGCGGGCCGCGGTAGCTCGTCGGCCAGCGGCGGTTCTCGCACCGCTTGTGCCGCGGGTCCGCCGCCGGCAGGGCGACGAGGGCGGCGAAGGGTTGAATGATGGTGATGGCGCGGAGCATGGTGGATCCGGTAGTCAGGCGGCCGCCGCCAGGGACGGGCCGTTGATCAGCAGCACCTCGGGGGCGGCGGCGTTCGTCTGCTTGCGGCCGCCTGCCAGGTGCCGCCACGTCCAACGGTCAGGCGGGTACAGCTCGCGGACTAAGGGGTGGTCGCTGTAGAACCGGCACACGACGCGGGTGGCGGTGAACCCGGCCAGCCGGGCGGCCAGCCGCCGGTGCATCGCCTCGGTGAACTTGTGCTTGTATTCGTGCCCGGCCGACGGGAACGGGGGGTCGCAGTACAGCCCGTGCCCGGCGGCGTCTTTGACGGCCGCGAGGAACTCGAAGCAGTCGAGCTGGGTGAAGTTCGCCCGCCGCAGCAGCGCGTGCCACGCGGCGGCCGACGCGGTCGCGCTGCGGTACCGGACGGCCGAGTCCCCGCCCCCGGCGTTCCAGCGGACCGACAGGTTCCCCCTGAACTCGCCGTCGGTCCCGGCGCTGCTGCTGCGGCCCATCCAGCACGCGACCCAGTAGTCGACCGCCCACGCCAGGTCGGGCGCCCCGGCCGCGGCGGCCGCCGGCAGGCCGAACAGCCCGCCGGCCGCTGTCGCCTCCCGGTCCAGGCACCGCCGCTGGGCGTCGGCCAGCTCGGCCGGGTGGAACAGCTTCCCCTCGGTCGCCGACTGGAACGCCGGGAACAGGTCCGGCGACGCGATCACCCGCCCGAGGTTGATCAGGTGCGAGTGCAGGTCGTTCAGCACGAGCGTCCGGGCGCCGATGTGCGGGACCTCGCTCATCCCGCCGGCGAACGCGACGCCGACCCAGCCGAGCCCGGCCAGCTCCGCCCCGGCCTCGCGGGCGAGGGAGCGGTTCGACCCGAACCAGGGCGTCAGCGTGGTGGTGGTCAGTGTCGCGGTGCTCATTCGTTCGCCTCGGCACAAGGGGGGGATCACGAACGCCTTGCTCGCCGGCCAGAACCCCCGCCCGAACGGGTTCGCCAGCGGGAACAGCAGCGGGGCGGCCGCCATCCGCTCGGCCACCCGGGCCGCCGGGACGACCGGCCGGCACACGTGCCCCCGGCGGCCGGCCGGGTACAGCAGCACGACGTTCGTCCGCCGCAGTTCGGCCACCTGGGCGTACCCGGTCGGGCTGGGCGGCCAGTACACGGCCTGGCCGAGCGCGAGGGTGACGGTCGTCGCCGGATCCACCCGCTCCTCCCGCCGTCCGGCGACCGCACTTTCGCTGCGGTCCGACCCCATCCCGCTGTGTGGTGTCGGTCGCAAAAACAATCGATCGGCAGCACGAATCTGAATCGCGTCCCACATACCCCACTGAAACGGCACTTCCTACTTCTCTCTATTGATCATGTCAGGACTATGCTTTTATTCATCTCTCAATGCTTGAAGTAAGTAGTATCTGAGTGGGACGTATGGGTGTAAGAAGCAAGATCCCTCCTATCCGATAGTTACGATTCGGTGTCGCGTCCCACTGGGCGTCCCACGTCCCACTGAGCGTCCGGCCGAGTGGGACCCGTCAGGGCAGGTCGGGGACGTGGACCCACTCCGGTTTGAGGACGATGTTCCGGTACGCGTACTCGCGGTCGGTGCCGGTCCCGAGCCGGGCCCGGTGCGCGTACGGGGCGGCGGCCCGCATCCGGCTGCAGAACCGGTCCCGGCTCATCGGGTGCTTCTCGTTCTGCTTGCACCAGGCCTTGTAGGCCCGGAACAGGTCGGCCGTGCCGGTCTGCCCGGTCCGCCGCTTCTCGTCGTAGTCCTCGTGCCCGCAGCAGTCCTGGACGAACGCGTACACGGCGGACTGGAGCCGCTTGAACTCGTTCTGCGTCTCGGCCGAGGCGGCGGCGTCGGCGAACCGGCCCCGCCCGAGCAGCCGGACCAGGCCGGCCAGGGCCCACGCGGTGATCCCGGGCGTCTCGTCGGCCAGCGCGTCGCCGAGCCCGGGGTCGTGCACCCCGACGAACGACCGGTTGAACGGGAGGAACAGCGTGCGGCGGGCGAGGGCGTCGGCCGTGTCCGGCAGGTTCGGGAACTCGTTCGTGCTGATCACGAGCCGGACGGACAGGACGGTCGACAGCATCTCCCGGTTCTTCCGGTCGACGAGCTGGCCGTCCTCCCCGCTGATGCCCTTGATCTTGGCCAGGATCTTCTCGGCGTCGTGCCCCTGCCCGATCGCGGCGTCGGCGGCGATCGCCACCCGCTTGCCGACGAACGACGACAGCGTGAACTGCCCGAGCAGGTCCCACAGCTCGAAGTTCGTCGTGTTCCGGGCACCCACCACGTTCTTGAGCACGTTCGCGACCGTCGACTTGCCGGCCCCGCTCACCCCGTGCATCCACAGCAGCTTCTGGTGCCGGGTCGAGTTGGTCAGGCAGTACCCGAAGAACTCCTGCAGCACGTCGACCAGCTGGGCGTCGACGAGCGACTCCCGCAGGAACGCCAGCCACCGGTCGCACCGGGCCCCGGCCGTCCAGTCGTACGGCATCACGATCTCGCTGAACCACTCGTGCGTCGGCTTCAGCAGCGGGTGGTCGCGGTCGGCGATCCACCCCTCGATCGACAGCAGCCCGTTCCGGAACGCGATCACGTCCTCGGCGTCCGGCCGCGGGGCGTCCGTGAGCCACAGCGGCATCGACTCCGTCCGGACCTGGCACAGCGCCCGGAGCTGGGCGACGACGTCCCCGACGAGCGCCCGGGTCACCCGCAGCGCGGCGACCCGCTGGTCGCGGCCGCCGAACGCGGTCTGGTCGTTCAGGAACGTCGTCACGTCGGCCACCAGCTCCTCCGTCACCATCCGCCGGTACACGCACGCCTCGAACCGGTAGAACTCCTCCCGCCAGTGCCGCAGCCCGGTCGCGGCGGCGACGGCGAACACGTCGTGCCCGTTCGGGCCGACCCGCGCGACGACCCGGGCGTACTCGTGGCTCCGCAGGAACGCGGCGGCCAGCGTGTACGGCCGGGTGTCCGGCAGCGGGTCTGCCGCGGCCGGCGGCGGGGCGGGCGTGATCGGTCCGTCAATCAACATCGATCCTCGCCTCCGGCCCGCGCCCCGCCCGTCCGTCCGCCCGTCACGCCCCGGCGAACGCCGCCCGGCATGCCGCCCCGATCGCCCGCGATAGCTCCAGCCGCAGCCCGCTCGGCCCGGCCCGGCGGAGCCAGGCCCGGGCGTCCTTCACCCCGTCCGGCCCGAGCCCGTGGTCCGGTCCGGGCGGGAGCACCACCCGGACGTCCGGCACGGCGCGGCGGAGGGCGGTTGCGACCGACTCGGCCCCCTCCCGGCCGGGCCAGCGGCCGGCGGGGAACTTGTCGTCCGGCGGCTTGAAGTCGTTGTCCCCCAGCACGACCACCCGGGTCGGCCGGAGGCGCCGGCAGAGCCGCACGGCCTGGTCGGCGCCGGCGGCGTTGTTCGGCCGGCCGGCCGCGGCGAACCCGGCCGTGAGCAGGGCCGCCGCGCTGGTCGGCCCCTCGGGGAGGATCAGCTGGGTGATGCCGGTCAGGCCGGACGGGACGAACAGACCGGACCCGTCGGAGCCGGTGACGGCGTACTTCTTGCCCGACCGGGTGCGGACCCGGATGCCGACGACTGACCCGTCGGGGTCGCGGAGCGGGAACGTCCACAGCCCGTCGGCGTGGCAGGCGGTGCCGGCCGCCTCCATCTGGGCCGCCGTCGCCCACCCGACCC
>JAQGHJ010000911.1 GCA_028288905.1 Phycisphaerales bacterium
CTTCCACGCCCGCTCGGCCCGCCCGGCCGGCCGGGCCTCAACCGGCTCGCCGCGGAGGTACCGCCGCAGGTCGGCCGCGAGGGCCGCGGCGGTCGGGTACCGCCGGGCCGGCTCCTTGCCCAGGCACTTGAGGCAGACGGTCTCCAGGTCCCGCGGCACCCGGGCGTTGAGCCGGGACGGCCGCGGCGGCCCGTCGGCCAGTACCTGCCGGAGCGTCTCGGCGGTCGTCCCGCCGGCGAACGGCGGGCGGCCGGTCAGCGCCTCGAACAGGACGGCCCCCAGCGCGTACACGTCGACCGACGGCCCGGCCGCGCCCGCCGCGCCCCGCACCTGCTCGGGGGCCATGTAGGCCGGCGTGCCGACCGGCCCGCCGCCGGACAGGAGCGACGGCTCGTCGGCGAAGTGCCGGGCCAGCCCGAAGTCGGAGATCTTGGGCGTCCCGCCGGCGGCCATCAGGACGTTGGCCGGCTTTAGGTCGCGGTGGACGATCCCGGCCCGGTGCGCGGCGTTGGTCGCGTCGGCGAGCGCGGCCAGCAGGGCGGCCGCCTCCCGCGGCGGCATCGGCCGCCCGCCGAGCCGGTCGGCCAGCGTCCCGTGCTCGACCAGTTCCATCGTGAAGAACGGCCGGCCGTCGGCGTCCCCGACGTCGTACACCTGGACGATGTTCGGGTGCCGCAAGGCCGCGATCGCCCGGGCCTCGCGGAGCAGCCGGGTCAGCTCCAGCGCGCCGGCGTGTTCCCCGGACAGCAACATCTTGAGCGCGACGGACCGGCCGAGCGAAGCGTGGCGGGCCCGGTACACGATGCCGGTGCCGCCCCTGCCCAGGACGGCCTCGACCGCGTAGCCGGGGATGACCGGGAGGGCCTGCGTCGGCCGTCCGATCGGCCGCCGGTCGTCCGGCGGCGGGAACATCCGGTCGAGCCGCCCCTCGACCTCCCGGCACCGCCGCACCTGTTCCCGCAGCGCCGGCAGCAAATCCGGGTGGCGGTCGCAGATCTCCTCCAGCGGCCGCTCGGAGGTCAGGGCCTCCTCCAGCAGGGCGAAGATGCGGTCGTCGTTCGGCATGCGCGGGGCCTCGGGCGGACGGTCTGGCTGTGGACAGTGTACTGAGCGGGCGCGGGGGGCCACACCGCGGCGGTTCGGCGGGCGGGCCGGCGAGACGTCGCGTTCGTCCCGAAGGGGCGCGAGGTTTCTCGCGGCCGCGGCGCCCCGGTATCCCGTCCGCCACGCCGCCGCCCGGCCGGCGCGGTACCGCGCGCCATCCGCTGTCCCCCTCCCGCCGCCTAGGTGCCGGGAATCAGAATCGAAAGGGACCGGAACTCATGGCGTATTCTAAATCGTTGACGTTAGTGCTGGGCGCGACGGGGCAGGTGGGCAAGCGGGTCGTCCCCTACCTGCAGGCCGACGACGGAGTCGAGGTGGTGCTGGGGACGCGCTTTCCCGAGAAGCTCTCGGACCCCGGGGTGCGCAAGGTGCTCCTGGACCTCGACCGCCCGGAGACGCTCGCGCCGGCGCTGGCGGGGGTCGAGCGCGTCTTCATGATGACGGGGTACTCGGTCGACATGCTCCGGCAGAGCAAGGATTTCCTGAACGCGGCCAGGCGGGCTGGCGTCCGGCACGTCGTTCACCTCGGGGCCTGCGGCGACGACGACACCCGGATCGACCATTACGCCTGGCACCAGTTCGTCGAACGGTACATCGAATGGTGCGGCTTCTCGTTCACGCACCTGCGGCCCGAGATCTTCATGCAGAACCTGCTGGGGTACGGTGGCGAGACGTTCGTGAACCGCGGCGTCATCCGGCACTTCGTCGGAGACGCCCGCCTGAGCTGGGTCGACTGCGACGACGTCGCCGCGGCCGCCGCCGCCTGCGTGGCGCGGTCGGACGAGCACGCGGGCCGGACGTACCGGCTGGGCTACGAGGCCAAGTCGTTCCGCGAGGTGGCGGACACGTTCTCGGAGGTGCTGGGTCAACCGTTCGCCTACGAGGCACGGCCGCCGGCAGAGTTCCTGGAGCGGGTGATCGCCGCCGGCGCGGAACCGGCTTACATGCGGTGCGTCTACCAGAGCTACGCGCTGCTCACGGCCGGCGCGGACATAGGGGCCGACGCGGTATTCGACAACCTCCCGGCGATCACCGGCCGCCGGCCCCGGACGATCGCCGACTTCGCGCGGGCGAACGCGGGGTCCTTCAGGTACTGAGCAGGCCGGCGCGTCAACGGCGGCCGAACGGTCACCTAGCCCGGGTCTGCGTCGGCCACCGGAGCGCCGACGTTCGCCGCGGGCCGGACGTCCACGAGGGTCGTCGTGCAGGTGATGGGGGATAGGGTGAGCGAGACGGACGAAGTGTTCGGCCTCGACCGGTCGGTCCCGACCGGCGGGGCGACCATCGCCACGAGCCGGGGGAGCGACAAGATCCTGGGCGACTGAGCGGGGCGGGCCGGCCACGCGATCTCGGCGGTCGCGCGGGCCCCGCCCGACCGCCGGGCGGCACCGGGGACGGCCG
>JAQGHJ010000948.1 GCA_028288905.1 Phycisphaerales bacterium
TAGGTGTACATCCGCTCGGCGAACGCGGCGTCCGGCCGGCCCTGCACCTCGACGTGGACCAGCACCCACTCCTCCTCGCCCGTCCGCCGCCACACCCGGGCCAGGAAGTCGACCACCCGCGGCCCGACGGCGGCCTCGGGGATCGCCTGCCGCAGCTCCTTGTCCAGCGGCACGTACCCGCGGGCCCAGTCGATGTCCGCGTGGGCGGTCGGGAACAGCAGGGCGGCGAACGGCTCGAACGCTTGGTCGAGCGCCTCCTTCCACGGGTTGTCGAAGTCGGACATGTCGCGCCCCCTCAACCGCAGGGATTAGGCTCGACCTACGCGGGCCCGCTCGGATCGAGCGGGCGGCCCCCGTCCCGCTCGGCGATCCACGCTAAGAACGACGTGTCGGCCCCGCCGACCTTCACCACCCGGTCCTTGTGGAGCATGACGCCCACGCCGTGCTCGTCGTCCCAAGTGCAGCCAAATTCTAGCCCGACGTACGCGACGCCGTCCCTGGCCACCGCCAGGACGTGGACCGTCCCGAGCCCGAGCAGCGGTCGGAGGTCGTTCGGGTCGCTGATCTCCGGCATCAGGCCGGCTTCCGCCACGGCGTCCTCGTCGTCTTCGTCGATGTCGTCGAACCCGTGCTTCGCTCGTTCCCGTGGGTATCGCTCGAACACCGCCCGCACCGCGGCCGCCGCCACGACCGCTTCGTTCGCCTTCAGGTACGCGTACGCCGCGACTTGCTCCGGCCCCGGGCCGGAGTCGGCCGGGGCGTCGACCGCGACGTTCGCCGTCCCGTCCGACGGGACACCGCCGCCGCTCTCGCTGGCGTACATCCCCTGCCGAGCCCGGAACCCGGCCCACGACGGCAGGATGTCCGTGCCGGACCAGAAGTATTCGTCTCGGGCGAGCGGCGGGAACGGCGGGCGGTCGATCGTTTCGGGCGTCGGCATGTAAAGCTCCTGCGTCGTCTGGGAAAGGGCCCGACGGCACGCGGGCCGCAGCTGCGGGCGCGGTTGAACACCCGTTCGGAAGCGCTGCGATGGTCGCGGCTCATTCGACAAATGTCTCCGACGTCGGCTGTTTGGCCGAGGCCGGCGGTCCGTCACGAATCGTTCGACGGGCGGCTAGGCGGTCGCCGCCACCGTTGCCGCGTACGCCGCCATCAGCTTCTTGGTCACCGGCCCCGGCTCGTCCTTCCCGAGCGCCTTCCGCTCGATCCGGCAGACCGGCATCACGCCCATGCTGCTGTTGGTGATGAACGCCTCGTCCGCCTCCAGCAGGTCGGTGATCGTCAGCCCGCGGCGGACGACCTCGATCCCGGCCTCGCCCGCTAGGTCGAACACGACGCTCCGGGTGACGCCCGGCAGCACGTTGCTCTTGGGGTACGTGGTGGCGGCCTTCACGGCGGCGTCCCGCAGTTCCTCGATCGTGGGCGGGGTGTGGAGCTTGCCGTCCTTCACCAGCAGCACGTTCGAGACGGACCCGCTCTGGAGGTAGTTGTGGACGTTGAACCACAGCGCTTCCCCGCCGCCCCGGCGGTTTGCCTCCCGCAAGGCCGCGAACCGGCTCAGGTAGTTCGACGTCTTGTGCCCGGCCTGCACGTCGTACGGGTTCAGCTTCTGCTCGTCGAGCACGATCACCGTCATGCCCTTGCGGTAGAACTCCTCCGGGTAGGCGTCGAGGGCGGCGGCCGTCAGGATGGTGGTCGGCTCCAGCCGCGGGCCGTGCAGCGGGTCGGTCGTCTGCCGCCCGCGGGTGACGGTCAGCCGCAGCCGGGCGTCCGCCAGCCCGTTGCGGCCCAAGAGCTCCGCGCAGGCGTCCGCCAGCGCGTCGTCCTTCTGGACGAGCGGGACGAACAGCGCGTCGCACGACCCGCGGAGCCGGGCCAGGTGGCGGTCGAGCTTGAAGACGCGGCCGGCGTAGGACCGCATCGTGGTGAATACGGACGCCGCGTGCAGCAGGCCGGTGTCCCGGACGGAGATGGAGGCGGTGTCCTCGTCGACGAACGACCCGTTGATCCAGGCGAAGGGCATGGCGGCATGGTAGCCGGGGCCGGGCGTCACCGCGTCAGCTTTAGCAGCACCCCCTGCCCCGGCGCCAGCCACACGCCCTCACCGGCAAACGCAATGAGTTGGCCGGTGTACGGGGACACCGCCTCCGTCCGCTTGACCGCCTCTCGGAACCGCGGCTGGCACGGTACCGAGGCCGCGAAGTCGGTGTTTACGCACAGGGCGTACCGCGTGCCGTCCGCGTGCGTGAAGTCGCCGACGAGCAGGTCGCCGGCCGCCGCCGACGCGACCAGGCTCTGCTCGTCCGGCCCCCCGCACCCGGGCGGGACGTGCTTCAGGTGGTACGCGCGGTCGTGCCGGAGCTTCAGCAGCGTCGGGGCCAGCTTGCCCACCTGCAGGTTCACCTGCCGCATCCACCCCCACGCCGGCGTCTCGTTCCCGAACGGTTCGACCGGGGCCCCGCGGAAGTTCCCGCTCGGCTCGCCGAAGTACTGGAAGTACGCGATCCCGCCCGCCCCGTACGCCAGCGACGTGTACACCTGGAACCGGAAGTCGACGGCCGTCGGCTCGCGGAAGTTCAGGCACGCCTCGGCCTGCACGATGTTCCAGAACGGCAGCTTGTGCTTCGCCGCCACCCGCCGCACCTGCTCCAGGTTCGTGAAGTACGCCTCGGTGAACCGCCCGCCCTCGTGCAGCGCGTAGTGGTCGTAGCTGAGCACCGGCGGGCGGCACGCCTCGACGAACTTCTCCAGGTACGCCTCGTACGTCGGGGCGGCGAGCTGGCCGGGCGTGGCGTAGTTCGGGAACAGGTTGATGTACGGCCAGGCGGCCGGGTGGTGCTCACGGACCACGCCGGCCACCGCGGCCAACCCGGGGAACAGGTCCGCCCCCGGCTCGTCCCGCAGGTAGTAGCCGAGGACGGCCGGGTGGCAGCGGACCGCGTCGACCGCCTCGGCCGCCTTCGCCAGCGCGGCGGCCGGGGCGGCGGCCCGCCAGTCGTGGGTCGAGATCCGCGGGTCCGACACGATCGCCTTCAGCCCGGCCGCCCGGCAGGCGTCCAGCGCCTCGGGTGGGGCGAACCCGGCCACCGTCAGCCCGCACTCCCGCATCCGCCGCAGGGCTGCCGGGTCGTTCGGGACGTGGTTCCACGCCATCAGCGGGAAGAACGGTTCGGGCTCCGCGGCCGGCCGGGTCGCCGGGTCGGCGGCCGGGCAGAGCGTCGCGCACCCGATCAGGAGCCAAAACGCCGCGACGATGATTTGCCAAGTCACGATGGTTCGTAGTTTCATCGAATGCTCCTGCGGTGCCTGCCCCGGACGTTCCGGGGTGGTACCCGGAGCCGGTGCCCGACGTTGAGGGGCGACGGCAGGCGCTCGCTCCCGCGTTGGCACCGCCGCCCGGTGGGGCGGTATAGTCCGAGCCGCTGACCCGACACCGACCCGCTGACCCGACCCCTCACGAGGCCGCCGCTTGACCCCGCCCGCGAACAAGGTCGCCCTGACGCTCCTCGCCCACCCGGACGACGCCGAGATTTTGTGTGGCGGGACGCTCGCCCGGTTGGCCGACGCGGGGTGGGAGGTGCACGTCGCCACCGCCACCCCCGGCGACTGCGGGACGATGACGGCCGACCGGTGGGCGATCAGCGCGACCCGCACCGCCGAGGCGCGGGCGGCGGCCGCGATGATCGGGGCGACGTACCATTGCCTCGACGAGCGGGACCTGTTCGTCGTCTACGACAAGCCGACGATCCAGAAGGCGATAGACCTGTTCCGCCGGGTCGGGCCGTCGCTCGTGTTCACCCACGCGGCGAGGGACTACATGCTCGACCACGAGCAGGTCAGCCTGCTGGCCCGCGGCGCGAGCTTCGGACACGGGGCCCCTAACGCGTCGGCCGTGCCCGTCCGACCGGGCGGCGGGCGGGTGCCGCACCTGTACTACTGCGACCCGGTCGGCGGCACCGACCCCCTCGGGCACGAGGTCGAGCCGACGACGGTGGTCGACGTGTCGGCCCAGCACGAGCGGAAGCTGGCCATGCTCGCCTGCCACGCGAGCCCGCGAGAATGGCTGCGTGCCCATCACGGGATGGACGAGTACCTCGACCACGTCCGCCGGCACGACGCCGTCCGCGGCGCGCGGGTCGGGGTGGCCGCGGCCGAGGCGTACGTCCAGCACCGCGGGCACCCGTACCCGCAGGACGATTTGCTGGCGACGCTGTTCGGGGGCGGGTGAGGGTGAGCGTCGAAGGGGCCTCCTGCTATCGGGCCAACCGGCTGGCGAGCACGAAGCCGCTTCGGCGTTCACCCTCACCCCCGCCCTCTCCCCGAGGGAGAGGGGGAACCGCCCCGCGAGCGTCGGCCGCATTGGCCACATCGGAAGAAACATGCCCACCCCCATCACCCTCCTCTCCACCATCAAGGGCTCCCTCCTCGAACGCTTCTACCCGGCCGGGTGGGACCTCGCCCGGATGGACGCTTGCGCGGCCATGGCCCGGGACGAGCTGCTCGCCCCGGCCAACTTCTGGCACGCCGGTTTCGCCCCGGTCGTGGTCGACGACGTCGCGGCGATGGACGAGCGGATGGGCGACGCGATCGCCGACGAGATCGAGGCCGCCCGGCGGAACAACCTCCCGCTCGCCCTGATCCTGCCGGTGGGGCCGATGGGCATGTACAAGCGGGTCGTCGCCCGACTGACGGCGAGCCGGACGCCGTGCGACCACGTGACCACGTTCAACATGGACGAGTGGTCCGACGCGGCGGGAACGTCGATGCCCGGCAACCAGCCCGGCGGGTTCGAGCACGCGATGACGCACGCGATGTTCGGCCCTCTCGGCGACCTGGCCGTCCCGCCGGGGCAGCGGAACTTCGCCACGCGGGACAACCTGCCGACGTACGCCGGCAAGATCGCCGGCCTCAAGGCCCGCGGCGGTCGGCTGGTGACGGTGTACGGCGTCGGCCGGGTGTGTCACATCGCGTTCTGGGAGCCGCACCTGGCGGCCGAGTTCCCCGTCCTCGCCGATTGGAAGCGGCAGACCCACAAGGTCGGCGTTGCACTCCAGCCGCTGACGGTCGAGCAGAACGCGATTACGAGCTTCGCCAGCCGGTTCACGCTCGTCCCGTGCTTCGCGAACACGATCGGCCCGGGCCTGTTCCTGCAGAGCGACGCCTGCATCGGCGGGGCGGACGGGGCGTACCCGGCCCACGGGGCCCAGTGGCAGGGGATGAGCATCGCCGCGACCCTGAAGTACGGCCCGGACCCGTGGGTCCCGAGCACGTTCATGCCGACCCTGCCGGGCCGGCTGTTCGTCGTGAAGGAGCTCGTCGGGCCGCTCGTGCCGGCCGCCCATTGACGGCGGGTTGCCGCTGCGGGTGACGCGGTACGGACCGGAGGCATGCGACCGCGAAGGCGCGATGGAGCCGGCATGACCCCCGCACGCTGACCCTTCGTTCCCTTCGCGTCCTCCTTCGCGCTCTTCGCGCCTTCGCGGTCGCATGTTCCCCGCCGCGCACCCCGCACCCGCCTTGTCCGCCGCCCCGGCCCGGCTATGCTCCGCGGCCCATGCCGCCGCTGTTCCGGGACGTCCGGGCCCAGTACTTCCTCACGTTCGCCGCGCTCGGCACGGTGCTGCCGTACGCGTCGGTGTTCTTCCGTCAGGCCGGGCTGACGCAGGGCGAGATCGGGTTGGCGTTCGCGATGTGGAGCGGGGCTCAGGTCCTGTCGCCGGTGCTGGTCGCGTGGGCGGCCGACGCCCGGTTGGACCCGCGGCGGCTCGTATTCGCGTGCGCGGCCGGCACGGCCGTGGCGCTGCTGGGGCTCGGGTTCGTCCGCGGGGTCGGGCCGGTCCTCGCCGTCTGGGCGGCGTACTGCCTGGCGTCGCTCCCGCTGTTGCCGCTGGCGGACGGGTGCTACTTCAGCCTGCGGCAGCGGGACGCCGAGCGGGGGCTGGCGACCGCCCCGTACCACCGGGTGCGGGTGTGGGGGACCGTCGGGTTCATCGTCCCGAGCGTCGGGCTGTACTGGCTGTTGGACGCCGGGCGGCCGGTGACGGACGCGCTGACGACCGGCGCGGCCGTGGCCGTGCTGGCGGCGGCTCAGGCCGTGTTGTTGGACGACCCTCGGCCGGCGGCCCCGACGGGCGGGCGGCCCGGCCCGGGGCTGCCGACGGCTGCCGCCGCCCGGATGCTGTTCCGCCCGCCGCTGCTGGTGTTCTGCGCGGCGCTGTTCCTAGCTCAGATGGCCAGCTCCGCGTATGCCGCGTTCTACCCGGTCTACCTCACCGAGCGGGCTGGAATCGCGGCCAAGTGGGTCGGGCTGATCGCCCAGGCCGGCGTGGTGGCCGAGGTGTTCGTCGTCCTCGGCTGCGGATACCTCGTCGGCCGGTTCGGCGTGCGGGGCATGCTGGTCGGCGGGATGGCGCTGGTGGCGGTCCGGTTCGGGCTGCTGGCGGCGTCGGCCGCCGTGCCGGTGGCCGTCGGGACGCAACTGTTCCACGGCCTGCAGGTGGTGGTGACGAGTGTGATGCCCCAGGCGTTCCTCGACCGCCACGCCGACGACGACTGCCGGCACTCGATGCAGGGCGTGTTCGTCATGCTCATGGGCGTCGGGAAGATGGCTGGCAGTCTCGCCGCGGGGCAGGTGGCGGCCGTTAGCCTGCAGGCCGTGTTCGGGTGGGGGGCGACGCTGTGCCTGGCGGCGGTCGGTCTGGCGGTGGTCGCGTTCCGGGAGGGGTTGCGCGAGCCGGGCAGGGCGACGGCCCCCGTCCCGGCGGCGTGAGGTGTCCGCCCGAATCGGGGGCGGCCGTCACGGCAGCCGCAAGTCGTTTACGGACACTCCCAGGGCGGCTAGGGTGGCGGCGGCTTTCGTGAGCGTCTCCTCGTACTCGGCCGCCGGGTCGGAGTCGGCGACGATCCCGCCGCCGACCGGCACGTACGCCAGCCCGTCCTTCACCACCGTCGTCCGGATCGCGACGTTGAACTCCATCGCTCCGTCCGCCCCGACCCACCCGATTGCCCCGCAGTACGGCCCGCGGGCGACCGGCTCCAACTCGTCGATCACCTCCATCGCCCGCACCTTCGGGCACCCGGTGACCGACCCGCACGGGAACATCGCCCGCAGGATGTCCACGAACCCCACGCACGGCCGCAGGATGCCCTCGATCGTAGCCACGCCGTGGTACACGGTCGGGTGGGCCTCGATCATTCGCGGCTCCGTCACCTTCACAGTGCCGACCTCGCAGATCCGCCCGAGGTCGTTCCGCTGGAGGTCGACGATCATCGTCAGTTCGGCCTTGTCCTTCTCGCTGGCGAGCAGCTCGCGGTCCATGCCGGGCCGGCGGGGGCGGGTGCCCTTGATCGGCCGGCTGGTGATCCGCCGGCGGCCGTCCGGCAGCGGGTCGACGCGGAAGAACAGCTCGGGCGAGTTGGACACGAGCGCGAAGTCGCCGAAGTCGAGCAGAGCCCCGTACCGGGCCCCGCCGAGGTCGGCCAGTCGGTGGAAGAGGTCCGCGGACGGGCGCGGCCACGGGACGGCGAGCCGCTGGGACAGGTTCACCTGGAACACGTCACCCGCCCGGACGTACTCGATCGCCCGGGCGACGGCGGCGAGGTAGCCGGCGCGGCCGAATGTGGACATCACGACTGCCGCAGGCGGGGCGACGAAGGCTGGCAACGGCGGCGGCTCGACCGGGCCGACCGGCGGGTCGCGCCCGGCCTCGCCGGCCAGCGCGAACGCGAAGAGCGGCATCCCGAGATCGTCCGGCGGGATGGCCGGCAGGCGCTCGAACCGCCGGCCGAGGTCGTAGGACAGGTACCCGACCCACCGGCCGCCACGGTACGGGAGGTCGGCGAGGTCCATCGACCCGATCCACCGCAGGGCGTCGAGCGGGTCGTCCCAGATTCGGGCAGGCTCGCCGTCCGCCTTGCCCGTGGACCGGCCGGTCGCCGGGTCGTGCCGGATGACAAACTCGGACCCGCTGGCCGCCCAGCCCCACCTCGGCGCGGCGGCGGGGGCGTTCGTGCGGAGGGCGAGGAAGCGGGGCCGGACCACGCGGGCATGATAGGGCCGGCCGACCTGTCGGACAGGCCGGGCGGTGGGGGCGTCGGACCTACGGCTTCCGCCGCCGGAACAGGTACGCCGCGAACGACGTCAACCCGGCGAACCGGTACCCGGGGTCGGCGTAGTGCTGCACCACGTAAAACGCGAAGTAGTACGCCCGACAAAAGCACCAGACGGCCACCCCGAGCAGGGCGGCCACCTTTAACGTCGGGTGCTCCAGCACCACCCCGCCGGCGGCCAGCAACCCGGCCAGCACGAACAGGCCGGCCTTGAGGTACATCAGCTTCGGGTTGCGGAGGTCGGCGGGCACGGTGCGGAACTGTTCGCGGTGTCCGGGATGCGGGCCCGACGAAAACGGGCGGCCCCGGCACGAATGCCGGGGCCGCCCGAGGGTCTCAACCTGCTCGATCGAACGACCGCGATCTCGCGGCCGGCCCGCTCACTTGATGAACAGCATCTCCCGGTACGTCGGCAGCGGCCACAGGTCGTCGCTGACCATCGTCTCCAGCTTGTCGGCCGCCTCACGGGTGCTCAGTAGGGCCGGGATGATGTGGTCCCGGGCGAACTTCGCGTGGTCATACGGCTCGCCGGCGGCCTCGTGGCCGACGGCCTTCTCCAGCGACTTGATGCCGGCCAGCAGCTCGTTGATCGTCGACACGAGCGTGCCGAACACCTCGACCCCGGCCGGCTGGGCGGCCCCGGCGGCCTTGCCGGCGGCGATGCTCTCGCCGACGTCCTTCTGGTACCGCAGGGCGGCCGGCAGGATCATCGTCTTGGCCATCAGCAGGGCCGTCTTGCCCTCGATCGCGACCGCCTTCGTGTACGCCTCGGACAGGATGTTGTACCGGCTCTTGAGCTCGGCGGCGCTGTACACCTTGTACTTCTCGAACAGCGCGATCGTGTCCGCCTCGACCGTCACCGGCAGCACGTCGACCGTGTTCTTCAGGTTCGGCAGCCCCCGCTTGGCGGCCTCGGCGTGCCACTCCTCAGCGTACCCGTTCCCGTTGAACACGACCTTCTTGCTCTCCTTGATGATCCCCGGGAGCAGGGCCTGCGTCGCGTCGGCCAGGCTCTTGCCGCCCTTGATCGCCGTCTCGAGCTGGGTCGCAATGTAGTCCAGTGACTCGGCGACGATCGTGTTCAACACCGTGTTGGCACCGGAGATGTTCGCGCTGGACCCGACGGCCCGGAACTCGAACTTGTTGCCGGTGAACGCGAACGGGCTGGTGCGGTTGCGGTCGCCGGCCTCCTTCGGCAGCTGCGGCAGGACGCTGACGCCGGTCTGGAACATCCCGCCCTGCTTGCTCGTCTTGGCCCCGCCGGCCTCGATCTGCTCGATGATGTCGTTGAGCTGGTCCCCGAGGAAGATCGAGATGATCGCCGGCGGGGCCTCGTTCGCCCCGAGTCGGTGGTCGTTGTGGGCCGACGCGATCGCCAGCCGGAGGATCTTGCTGTACTTCGCCACCGCCCGAATGACGGCCGTCGTGAACACCAGGAACTGGGCGTTCTCGTGCGGCGTGTGCCCCGGCTCCAGCAGGTTCTCGCTGTCGGTCGACATCGACCAGTTGTTGTGCTTGCCGCTGCCGTTGATGCCGGCGAACGGCTTCTCGTGGATCAGGCACACGAGCCCGTACTTGTCGGCCGTCTTCCGCAGCACCTCCTGCGTCAGGTTCTGGTGGTCGGTCGCGAGGTTGCTGTTCTCGTAGATCGGGGCGATCTCGTACTGGCTCGGGGCGACCTCGTTGTGCCGCGTCTTGACCGGGACGCCGAGCTTGAACAGCTCCGCCTCGCACTCGGCCATGTACGCCAGCACCCGCTCCGGGATCGCCCCGAAGTACTGGTCCTCCAGCTCCTGCCCCTTCGGCGGCGGGGACCCGAACAGGGTCCGGCCGGTCGCGATCAGGTCCGGGCGGAGGTAGTAGAACGACTTGTCGATCAGGAAGTACTCCTGCTCCGGCCCGACCGTCGTGATCACCCGTTGGCCGGGCTTGCCGAACAGCGCCAGCACCCGCGCCGCCTGGACGCTCAGGGCGTCCATGGACTTCAGCAGCGGGGTCTTCTTGTCCAGGGCCTCGCCGGTCCACGAGAGGAACGCGGTCGGGATGACCAACGTGCTGCCGTTCGGGTTCTCGGCGATGTACGCCGGGCTCGTCGGGTCCCACGCCGTGTACCCGCGGGCCTCGAACGTCGCCCGCAGCCCGCCGCTCGGGAAGCTGCTGGCGTCCGGCTCGCCCTTGATCAGCTCCTTGCCGCTGAACTCGGCCACCGCCCCGCCCGCCCCGTCCGGGGTCAGGAAGCTGTCGTGCTTCTCGGCCGTGATCCCGGTCATCGGCTGGAACAGGTGCGTGTAGTGCGTCGCGCCCCGCTCCAGGGCCCAGTCCTTCATCGCGCTGGCGACCGCGTCGGCCACGGTCGGGTCGAGCGTCGCCCCGGTCTTCACGGTCTTCTGGAGCGCCTTGAAGATCGGCTTCGGGAGGCGGGCCCGCTGCATGTCCTCGTTGAACACGTTCACGCCGAACAGGTCCTTGACGTGCGTGGTCTTGAAGTCGACGCGGTTGAGGACGTGCTTGGTGGACGCGATGGACTTGATCGCTTCCTGACGGGCGGTGGTGGGCATGGGGGGTTCTCCTCAGCGGGCTTGGTTTCTATGGGGGAAGAGGGCGGCGGGGGCGGCGACGCAGGTTCGCCGGCCACGACCTTGGTCCGATCCTTCATTGTCTGGTGCCCGACGCGGGCTGTCAAAACGCCCAGGAAACCGTCGGTGCCCCCGCGGCGAGAGCCCCGCGCGGCGGGCGGTCACGCACCGCCGGCGGCCGTCGCCCCCATCGCCTCGGCGATGAGCCGGCCGAGGGTCGGGATCGCCCGCTCGACCTCGGGCGTCCAGAGCAGCCCGCAGTTGAGCCGGACGCAGTTGCGGTACTTGCCGGCCGCGGAGAAGACGACGCCGGGGCAGATCGAGATCCCGGACTTGATCGCCCGGTCGTGCAGGGCGACGGAGTCGACCCGCTCGGGCAACTCGACCCACAGCAGGAACCCGCCCTGCGGGCGGGTGATCCGCGTCTCCCGCGGGAAGTGCTCGGCGATCAGCTCGCTCATCCGCTCGACCTGCCGGCGGTAGATGGTGGTGACCTTCCGCAGGTGCCGCTCGTACCCGCCCTCCTCCAGGAACCGGGCCAGCGCCAGTTGCGGGAGCGTCGGCGAGGCGATGTTGAGCCAGGCCTTGGACCGGGTCACCTCCTTCAACCACTTGCCCGGCGCGCACCAGCCGATCCGCAGGCTCGGGGCGACCGTCTTGGAGACGCCGCCGCAGACCATCACGAGGCTGGACGCCGACGGCCCGGCGTCGTAGCTGCGACACGCCCGCGGGCGGGCCGGCTCGTAGACGAGGTCGGCGTAGATGTCGTCCTCGATCAGCGGCACGTTCGCCCGGCGGATCATCGCCACGAGCTGCCGGCGGTTCTCCTCGGGCATGGTCGAGCCCAGCGGGTTGTGGGCCGTCGGGATCAGGACGACGGCCTTGACGAGGTTCTGGCCGAGCACGACCTCCAGCGCGTCCAGCGACGGGCCGGTCCGCGGGTGCGTCGGGATCTCCAGCGCCTTGAGCCCGAGCATCTCGACGGTCTGGAGGATGCCCCAGTAGGTGGGGGACTCGAGCGCGACCGCGTCGCCCGGCTGGGTGACGGCGCGAAGGCACAGGTGAATCGCCTCGAGCGCGCCGGAGGTGATCACGACGTCGTCCGGCGACAGCGTGCACCCGGCCCGCAGGTACCAACGGGCCACTTGGCGACGGAGGGCCGGTATGCCCGCCGGCGGCGGGTAGCTCGACGACAGCCGCGGCTGCGACCGGCTGATCGAGCTCATCAGCGCGTGGACCGACTTGGCGGACCAGTCGGAGACGGCGCCGCTGGACGCGCCCAGACCGATGATCCCGGGCTGGCCGAACTCCGTGAGCAACAGCAGCCGCAGGTCCCCGACCGTCACGTCGGACGCCGTCTCCGGGGGCCGCGACATCTCCGGCTCTTCCACCGTGTCGCGGCGGGGGGCGCGGACGTAAAAGCCGGACTGCGGCCGGGCCTGGAGCCGACCCTCGTCCTCCAGCTTCCGGTAAGCCGCCACCACCGTCGAATTCGCGACGCGGAGCTGTTTGGCCAACGAGCGGACCGACGGCGCGCGCGCTCCCACGGGCAGCGTGCCGCCGTCGATCATCGTGATGATCTGATTCGCAACTTCTTCATATAAAGGCCGTTGCGGCTTTTTATCTGTAAAGTCCATGCGGGTCGCCAGTACAGTTTTCAGGTGGCAATGCCAATACAGATTGGACGTTTTAGAACTGTACTGAGGTCAATTCAAAGGTGTTTGTACTGTACTTGGTGGACTGTAAATGCCAATACTAGTAGCAGAGAAACGAAGCCGAAATCGGAACCGCACCGAGGTGTTCTCTGTGGCTCACGGGTGCCGACGGTTGGCGGAGAGTAGACAAGAGGAGTGTGTGTGATGGCTCAAGTGCAAAACGACGTGTCGCGGTTCGCGGGTCCTTCCATGATCCAAGACTACCACCACATGGCCGGCATCCCGCAGGTGCAGGACGAGAACGCCCGGGGCGGCCGGCAGTCCGAGCAGGGTCAGTCGGATCAGCGTCAGCAGGGTTCGACGGGCCGGGTCGACGGTCAGTTCGAGTACCACAACCCGCGGCAGTACTCGTGAGTCGGCGGTCGCCACGGGGTGCCCGGCGCGTGCTGGAGGGTGCACGCCGACACGCCAAGACGGTGATCGCAAACAAAGCTGGCCACGGCGGACCGCCCGCCGTGGCCTCTTTGTTTTCCGACCCGGCGAATACGGACGGGCGGGGAAAACGGAACGCCCCCGCCCGGGGGTCGGGGCAGGGGCGTCGCGTTTCGGACCGGTCAATCGACGGGCGGCCTCACTTCGGCAGCGGCACGCTGGCGATCGTCTCGAGGATCCGGCTGGCGATCTGGTACGGGTCGCCCTGCGAGTTGGGGCGGCGGTCCTCCAGGTACCCGCGGTAGCCGTTCTTCGGGAAGCTGTTCGGGACGCGGATCGACGCGCCGCGGTTGGCGACGCCGTAGCTGAACTTGTTCCACGGCGCCGTCTCGTGCTTGCCGGTCAGGCGCTTGTCGTTGTCCGGGCCGTAGACGGCGATGTGCTCCATCAGGTACTTCTCGAACCCGGCCATCAGGTCCGTGAAGTACTTCTCGCCGCCGACCTCGCGCATGAACTTCGTCGAGAAGTTCGTGTGCATGCCCGACCCGTTCCAGTCGGTGTCGCCCAGCGGCTTGCAGTGCCAGTTGATGTCGAGCTCGTACTGCTCGCACAGGCGGAGCAGCAGGTAGCGGGCGACCCACATCTGGTCGGCCGCCGTCTTCGAGCCCTTGCCGAACACCTGGAACTCCCACTGGCCCTTGGCGACCTCGGCGTTGATGCCCTCGTGGTTGATGCCGGCGGCGATGCAGTAGTCGAGGTGCTTGCGGGTGATCTCGCGGGCCTCCCTGTTCATCAGCCCGTAGCCCACGCCGCAGTAGTACCGTCCCTGCCCCTCCTGCGGGAACCCGCCGCCGGTCGGGAACCCGAGCGGCTGCCCGTTCTTGTACAGGAAGTACTCCTGCTCGAACCCGAACCACGTGTCCGGGTCGTCGTGGATCGTCGCCCGGGCGTTGGTCGAGTGCGGCGTGCCGTCCGGGTGCATCACCTCGTTCATGATGATCGCCCCGTTCGGCACCTCCGGGTCCGGGTAGATCGCCACCGGCTTCAGCACGCAGTCGGAGTTGTGCCCCTCGGCCTGCTGCGTCGAGCTGCCGTCGAAGCCCCACAGCGGGACCTGCTCCAGCTTCGGGAACGCGTCGAAGTCCTTCACCAGGGTCTTGCCGCGGAGGTTCGGCGTGGGCTTGTACCCGTCGAGCCAAATGTACTCCAATTTGAACTTTGCCATGGGTGCAGCGACTCCTCGGAAAGCAGCTCCGCGGTGGGAGAGCTAGCGTGACGGGAAACCTGGACGTGAGCCGCTCGCGGTTTTCCCGGAGTGGTCGTTGGAGAACGCGGGCCTCGCATCATCCGAACGGCCGGGCGGTGTCAATCCAACAAAGATGCCCGGGATCGTTCGGAAACCCGCCAACAGGTTTCAAATTCGCGATTGACGTTTCCGTTTGCAAACGGCGTGCGAGCCCCATCCGACGCGTCCCAGGGCGTTTCGGGTGCATACGGATTAGACAATCGGAGTTGCCTGGCTTGGCGAATGCCTACTGGCTCGGCGATCCGCAGCTTCGCTTCGCCCCCGCGGCTTGAGTGAAACCCCCATCCGATTGCAGCGACCCGCCCTAGGTGTAAATGTTGTACGGGTTCTACCCCTCGGACGGAGCGGCCGACCCGTTCGACATCCGGCCGAACACCATCCGCCCCGCGCTCGTCTGTAGCGCGCTCGTGACGGTGAACTCGACCTCCTCGTTGATCCGCCCGCGGCCCTGCTCGACGACGACCATCGTCCCGTCGTCGAGGTATCCGACCCCCTGCCCGGCCGACTCGCCGGCCTTGACGATCCGGACGGTCATCCGCTCGCCCGGCAGCACGGCCGGCTTCAGCGCCTTGCCGAGGTCGTTGAGGTTGATGACCGCGATCCCCCGGAGTTGGGCGACCTTGTTCAGGTTGTAATCGGTCGTGATCACCCGGGCGTTCAGCTCGGCCGCCAGATCGATCAGCCGGGCGTCCACCGACCGGCTCGCCCCGTCGCCGCCCCGGTTGGCGGCGGCGGCGTCGTCCGACTCGTACAGCACCACGTCCGGGTCCCCGGAGTTCCGGAGCTTCGCCAGCACGTCGAGCCCGCGGCGGCCGCGGTTCCGCTTGAGCTTGTCCCCGCTGTCGGCCACGTCCTGCAGCTCCTGCAGCACGAACCGCGGAACGACGAGCTGACTGTCGACGACGCCGGTCGCGACCACGTCGGCGATCCGCCCGTCGATCAGCGCGCTGGTGTCGAGCAGGAACGGGCGGACGCCCTTGGCGCTCTTCTTGAACTCGACGTACGGGATGATGAACCGGAAGTCGTCCTTCGTCTGCAGCGTGAAGCTGATCGTCAGGTAGCAGGTGACGACCGCGACCACGAGCCGGACGAACTCGACCGTCGCCCGCTTGACCGGCTCGCCCGGGTCCCGGTCCGGGATCGTGACGAACACCTGGTCGATGACGAGCTGGATCGGGAAGCTGAGCCCGTACGCGATCAGGATGCCGACGACGAGCCCGAACATGACGCCGGAGAACACCGCCAGCTTGCGGCGGGGGCTCAGCACGTCGACGAAGATGAACAGCACGCCGACGAACAGGGCGATCGCCATCGCCCGCCACGTGAGCCGGAGGTAGAACCACCCGACCGCGGCCATCAGGAGGACGAACAGCCCGCGGAGGACGTGAAGGACCATCGGCGGCACCCCGGTCGGCGGGCGGGCGGAGCCGGGACCCCGGCGGGCCCGCCAGGCCGCGCCTTGACTATAAAGGTAGGCGGGGGGGCGGTCCAATCGCCGGAAAACGGGATCGCCGACCGCGGGGCTCCACGTGGGAAAGCCGGACCTGGGACGCCGCACCGCCGGACGCCACCCTACGCCCGTCCAGTGAGATCCACCCGTAGGTGGGGACGGCTGCCACGAACTTCATCCGTCCCGCGAACTCCTTCCCCTCCCCGATTTGCCCCGACTATTGCTGGTTTATGTACTCGGATTCCTACAAACGGATTGTGTTTTAGGTCTCGCGTGGCCCGACCCGCAAGGGCAACCTAATCTTGCCCCGCCCGAACCGCCGGCCGGCCGGTGGGGAACCCCCCGAAAAAGGTTTGCAGACCGACCGTCGACGGCGGATACTCCCGCCGTATCCCGCCGTCCGGACGGCGTTGCGCTCCGGGGGAACGCCTACGTCTCGAACCCAGTAAAATTCATGTCGTTTTCGAAGCTGTTACCAGCCGAGAGGCTGGAAGTACGTCTACTCTGTCGGTCCGCGCAAATTGAAAGCCCACCTGCCTCGGCGGCGGCGGTCGAGGCCGTCGTGATGGACCAGGGGGTTCCGGCCGGCAACCCGTCGACCGGCGGGTTTCGGGTCCTCGCCGTGCCGGCCGCCGCCGCCGCCGCCGCTGTCGGGGCACCCGCGCTCCGGACCAGCGCCGCGACGCTTTACTTAACCGACGCCGTCGGCGGGCAGGTCGGGGCGTCGGTCGACCTGACGTTGACCAACGCCGGGACCGGCGAGCTGCTCATCCAGCCGAACGGGTTCACGTTCGTCGGGCCGGCGGCCGACCAGTTCCGGGCGGACCTGAGCAGCTTTGGCACGCGGCTGGCGGCCGGGCAGTCGACCACGGTCCGGGTCCGGATGAACGCGACCCGGGCCGGGGTGCTGGCCGCCACCCTCCGGATCGCCAGCAACGACGCGTCCGGGGCGGACACCGAGGTGGCGGTCCGCGGCGTCGGGTCGGCCGCCGGGTCCAAGGGCCCGACCGCCCAGGAGGTGCTCGACCTGTACGGTATCCCGGTGTCGGTCGGCCGGCCGGCCGGCGTCGGCGGCACCGTCGCCGGCGAGAAGGTGATGCAGCTGCTGACCAAGGCTGGCCCCGGCCCGGTCACCGTCGAGCCGCTGTCGGTCAGCGCCGACGGGGCGGTCGTCGGGGAACTTCTGCGGTTCGGGCGGTACGCGGCCGGGGCGACGCCGGTCACCACCCAGCTGCTCGGCGTCTCCACCACGGCCGGCAGCACGGTGTCGCCGGGCCGGCCGACCGCGTTCGACCCGGGCGGGGCCACGTTCGGGCTGTACGCCGAGTGGCCGAACCTCCGCGACCGCCAGTCCTGGTCCCAGGACGCGCTGAACGCGTGGGAAACGTCGGCGACGGCCAAGCGGAAGGTGCGTTTCTTCGCCCTCAAGGCGGCCGACGGGTCGGTCGTGCCGGACGCGTACGTGGTCACGGCCGAGTCGTACACGGCGACGGCCACCCGGTCGGCCGTCCTGGTCGTTCGGAACGTGCGGGAGGCGACGCTGCCGGCAGGATGGGCCTCCAACGAGGTCGGCACGGCCGGGGCGGCCGGGTACGCCGCGGCGGCGAACGGGACGTACACCGTCGCCGGCGGCGGGGCGGACGTGGCCGGGGCGGCCGATGCGTTCCACTTCGCCTACCGACAGTTGGCCGGGGACGGCGAGATCGTCGCCCGCGTCACGCAGGTCCAGTCGACCAACGCGGCCGCCCGGGCCGGCGTCATGGTCCGCGAGTCGCTCGCGGCCAATGCGAAGAACGCGATGATCGAGGTGATGGCGACCGGCGGGGCGTCGTTCCACTCCCGCGCGACCGCCGGCGGCGCGACCACGTTTGCCACCACGGCCGGGCCCAAGGCCCCGTACTGGGTTCGGCTCGTCCGGGCCGGTGCCACGCTCACCGGGTACCGGTCGACCGACGGCAAGACGTGGGTCCAGCAGGGCAAGGCGACCGTGTCGATGGCCGGCACCGTGTACGTCGGGCTGGCCGTCACCGCCCACGACAACGCGAAGCTGAACACGGCGAAGTTCGACAACGTGAGCGTCACCCCGGCCGCTGCGTCCGGCCGCGGGCCGGTCGTGCCGACCGCCGTGCTGGCGGACGCGGCGGCGGCGGCCGGCGTCGTGACGGTCGCC
>JAQGHJ010000966.1 GCA_028288905.1 Phycisphaerales bacterium
GACGGTAACGTCGTCGCCGTCAGCGCCGTCATCACCCGCTGCCCGAATCTCGAGCGCGCCCAGCAGCGGCTGACGAGCATGCAGCTCGTCGCCGGCTACTTCGAGCTGTTCACCCTCCGGCGGAACAGCGACCAAGCCCGCACGGTGGCCCAGAGCCACCAGCACGTGTTACAGCTTGCTACAAGCGTGGCGACGGCCGACGGGTTCGAGTCGGCCGGCATGAACTTGTGCAACGAGCTGGCCACCCGGGCCCACGCGACGCGGGTGTCGCTCGGCTGGCTCAAGGGCAAGAACATCAAGGTGGTGGCCCTCAGCCACACCGAGCAGTTCGACAAGAAGCAAGAACTGGTCGTGCAGCTCCAGAAGGTGATGGAGGAGTGCATGGACCAGGAGGGGGTCGTGCAGTACGACCCGAACGGCAAGGGGACGGACAACGTCACCCGCGACGCCGCCGCCCTCAGCCGCGGGCAGGGCGGGCACATCGTCCTGAGCCTGCCGCTGCGGCGCAAGGCCGAGGTGATCGGGGTCGTCACGCTCGAGTTCCTGCCGCAGCAGAAGATCGGCCCGCAGGTGGCGAACGGGCTGGCGATCGCCGTCGACCTGCTCGCCCCGCAGCTGTACGACCGGTACCAGAACGACCGGTACCTCGTCACCAAGGCCGCCCTCAGCACGAAGGAGCTGGGCGGGAAGGTGATCGGGCCGAAGTACATGGTCAGCAAGCTGGTGGCGGTCGGGGTCGTCGCGCTGGCAGCGTTCGTCGTGCTGTTCCACCCGATGTACCGCGTCAGCGCGCCGTTCCAGTTCATCCCGACGGCCCGGTACACGCTGACGGCCCCGCAGGACGGGATGCTGGCAGACGTGGCGACGATCGTCGACCCCGTCACCAAGGTGACCCGGAAGATGAAGCCCGGCGACTCCGTGAAGAAGGGCCAGCTCCTGGCCAAGCTCGACACCCGGGACGTCGAGAGCGACCGGAACAAGGCGCTGGCCGAGATGAGCAAGCGGCTGTCCCAGGCGGCCGACTACCGCGGGCAGCCGGACAAGGCCGCCGAGGCCCTCACCGCCCAGTTGGACGCGGCCGTGTACAAGGCCCAGGTCGAGTCGTACGACCTGCAGATCGAGATGGCGAAGATCAAGAGCCCGATCGACGGGGTCTGGCTGATGAAGGACCTGGAGGACAAGGTCGGCTCCCGGCTGCGGCAGGGGGACGAGCTGATGGTCGTCGGCCAGCCGGACCAGCTGAAGGTCGAGGTCAGCGCCGCCGAGCGGGACATCCAGCACCTGAAGCTCGGGCAGCGGGTGCTGGTGGCGACGAACTCGCTGCCGGGCAACACGTACGACGGGGTCGTCGACCGGATCGTGCCGATGAGCAACGTCGACCAGAAGGCGGCCGACAGCACGTTCAAGGTGTACGCGACGCTCAAGCAGTCGTCCGACACGTGGAAGCCGGGCATGGCCGGCGAGGCCCGGATCGAGATCGAGGAGCGGCCGCTGTGGTGGATCCTGTCCCACCGGCTCGTCGACTACGTGAAGATGAAGACGTGGTTCTGAGCGAGGAGTAGGCAGTAGGCGGTAGGCAGAGGGGGAAAGATGCCCTGCCGGCCGCCTACTGCTTTCTGACTCTTCCCCTTCTCCGCCGTCTTCCTCTGCCTACTGCGTACCGCCTACCGCCTACTCCCCATGACACTCCAACTCCGACCGACGTTCTCCGAGAGCTGGTACCGGGTGAAGACCCTGAAGGTCAAGCTCCGCCCGGGGGCCCAGATCTCGCGGCAGCACTACCGCGGCGAGCGGTGGTACGTGGTCCGCGACCCGGCCGGCAACCAGTTCCACCGGCTCAGTGACCCGGCATACCGGTTCGTCGGGCTGATGGACGGCAGCCGGACGGTCGAGGAGGCGTGGGATTTGTGCGGCGGGACGATGGCGGACGACGCCCCGACCCAGCCGGAAGTCATTCAGATCCTGTCCCACCTGTACTCGGCGAACCTGATCGACGCCGACGTCACCCCGGACGCGACCGTCCTGCTCCGGCGGCACAAGAACCAGCAGAAGCGGAAGCTCCAGCAGCGGCTGATGAACGTGCTGTTCCCGCGGATCCCGCTGTGGGACCCGGACCGGTTCCTCGTCCGCTGGATGCCGCTCGTCCGCCAGCTGTTCAGCCGGTTCGGGGCGGTCGTGTGGCTCGTCGTCGTGCTCGGGGCGTGCGCCGCCGTCGTGTCCAAGAGCCGCCAGCCGAGCCACGACCTGACCGAGGCCGCCCGGCACGCGATCGACGTCCAGGGCAACACGCTGAACCTGCTCCTGCTGTGGGGCGTGTTCGTGTTCGTGAAGCTGATCCACGAGCTCGGGCACGCATTCTCGTGCCGGCGGTTCGGCGGCGAGTGCCACGAGCTCGGCATCATGTTCCTCGTGTTCATCCCGACCCCGTACGTCGACGCGTCGACGGCGTGGGCGTTCAACAACAAGTGGCACCGGATCTTCGTCGGCGCCGCCGGCATGATCGTCGAGCTGTTCTTCGCCTCGATCTGCGCCTTCATCTGGGTCAACGTCGGCGACCCGCAGCACAACATCGTCGGGCAGCTGGCGTTCAACGCGATGTTGGTCGCGAGCGTCACCACGATCATCTTTAACGCCAACCCGCTGCTCCGGTACGACGGGTACTACATCCTGTCCGACTACCTCGAGATCCCGAACCTCCGGCAGAAGAGCCAGGAGTACTCGATCGGGCTCGTCAAGCGGCACCTGTTCCGGGTCAAGCAGCAGCAGCCGCTGCCGCCGCTGCTCCAGCGGTTCTGGCTGCTCGTGTACTACTGCACGTCTGGCGTGTACCGGGTCTTCGTCGGGATCATGATCATCCTGCTGGTCGCGTTCCAGATCCCGATCCTCGGCATCCTGATGGCGCTCGGCGGGCTGGTCACGTGGCTCGTGATGCCGGTGTTCAAGGTGTTCAAGTACCTGGCGATCGAGCCGGAACTGCACCGCAAGCGCGGGCGGGCGACGGCGTACGTGCTGGCGGCCTCGACGATCGTGGTCGTGACGGTCGGGGTGATCGAGTTCCCGCTGCGGCTGTACGCGACCGGGCTCGCCGAGCCGGCCGTCCGGGACGTGGTACGGGCGGACACGCCCGGGTTCGTCGAGCGGGTGGCGGCCAAGGACGGGCAGTGGGTGAAGCCGGGCGACGTGATCCTGGTCATGCGGTCGGCCGACCTGGACGCCCGCACGAAGGTGGTCGAGGCCCAACTGCGGCTGGCCCAGGCCCGGCGGGACCAGGCGTTCGCCGAGAGTCCGGCCGAGGCGGTCATCCTGGCCGACGAGATTCGGCTGCACGAGACCGAGCTCGGGCTGCTGGCGCTCAAGCGGGGCCAGCTGACGGTCCGGGCGAAGATCGAGGGCCAACTCGCCAGCCCGCACCTTCACGAGATGGTCGGGCAGTTCCTGCCGAACGGGCAAGAGGTCGCGCTGGTGCTCCAACCGGACCAGTTGGTCGTCCACACGGCCCTGGAGCAGAAGGACGCCGAGCCGGTGCTCAGCGCGCTGTCCAAGGTGGTAACGAAGGTGCGGTTCGTGGGTGACGTCTCCACCGAGTACTTCGGCGGGACGCCGCAGTCCGGCGGGGCCGGGACGGACCTGCGGCCGCAGCACGGCCAGCCGGGCGGCGGGGAGGTCCCGGTCGATCCGGCGGACCCGACCAAGGCGGCGTTCCCGGTGTACGACCTGATGGTCCCGATGGCCAACCCGACGGACGCCGACCACCCCCGCGGCAAGTTCGTCCCGTACCAGCGGGCGCACGTCCAGTTCGTGCTCGACCACAAGCCGCTCGCCTGGCAGTGGGCCCGCCGGTTCCGCCAGCTCCTCCAGGAGAACGCCGCCGGCTCGAAGTGGCTGTGAGGCAGTAGGCAGTAGGCAGTAGGCAGAGTCGCTACGCTAGGACGGCTCCCGTTTCCCTCGTATTCGGAGGGCGGTAAGGCAGAGGGTCGCAGGTAGGTTGGGTCGGTCAGGACACTTCCTGGCTTTCCATTCTGCCCACCGCCTACTGCCTACCGCCTACTCTTCCCCATGTCCGAAGTCGCCAACGAGTTTTGGAGCGTGTTCGACGCCCGTCGCGTGAAGGCCCCCGAATTGAAGGGGCTCGACGCGATGGTCAACGGTTTCGTCGGGATCGCCAAGAACCGCCGGCCCGTGCTCAAGGCCCTCCAGGCCCAGGTCGAGCGGATCGAGCGGCTGGAGCCGGAGATCGCGGGGCTGTCGTCCACCCGGTTCGACGAGGAGGTCGGGCAGTGCCGCGACCTGGCCCGGCGGAACCGGCTCAAGGGCGACGCGCTCGACCGGGCGATGGCCGTCATCCGCGAGGGGGCCAAGCGGGCCCTGGGCCTCCGGCCGTACAAGGTGCAGCTCATGGGCGCGCTGGCCATGTGCCAGGGCGCGGTCGCCGAGATGGCCACCGGCGAGGGCAAGACGCTCACCGCGTCGCTGGCCGCCACCCTGTGGGGCTGGGGCGGGCGGGCGGTCCACGTCATCACGGTCAACGACTACCTCGTCGCCCGTGACGCCGAGGAGATGGGCCCGGTCTACAGACAGCTCGGGCTGCGGTGTGGGCACGTCACCCACGAGACGACCCCGCAGGAGCGGATCGACCACTACCGCCGGGACGTCGTGTACGTCACCAGCAAGGAGCTGGTCGCCGACTTCCTCCGCGACCAGATCATGCTCGGCACCCTCCGCAGCAGCACCCAGACCCAGGTCGGGATGCTGATCAACGGGTCGGCCAACAACCGGCTCCAAGTGCCGGGGCTGTTCCGGGTGATCGTCGACGAGGCCGACTCCCTTCTGATCGACGAGGCCGTCACTCCGCTCATCATCTCCAACAGCCCTGACGACAACCCGAACGCCGACCTGTACCGGGCGGCCGACGGGCTGGCCCGCCAGCTGGAGGTGAACAAGGACTTCACGCTCGACAAGGAGGTGAAGCAGATCGACCTCACCTTCCGTGGGCAGGACAAGCTGGAGGAGCTCAGCGGCGAGCAGGGGTTCTGGAAGGGCAAGCGGCGGCGGGAGGAACTAGTCACCCAGGCGTTGTCCGCACTGCACTGCTTCAACCGCGACGAGCAGTACCTCGTGACCCCGGACGAGAAGGTGCAGATCATCGACGAGTTCACCGGCCGGGTGATGGCCGACCGGTCCTGGCGGCACGGGCTGCACCAGGCGATCGAGGTGAAGGAGGGGGTGCCGGTCACGGCCGACAAGGAGAACCTGGCCCGCCAGTCGTTCCAACGGTTCTTCCGGCAGTACCCGATCATGGGCGGGATGACCGGGACCGCGTGGGAGAGCCGCGGCGAGCTGTGGCAGATCTACCAGCGGCCGATCGTCCGCATCCCGACGAACAAGCCGAACATCCGGGTGCAGTTGCCGCACCGGATGTTCGCCGACGCGAAGCAGAAGTACGACGCGGTGGTCAAGCGGGTGCTGGAGCTGAACGATCGGGGCGTGCCGGTGCTGGTCGGGACGAAGACGGTGTGGGCGAGCGAGGAGGTCAGCAAGCGCCTGGCCGCCGCCGGCCGGGCCCACCGGGTGCTCAACGCCGCCCAGAACGAGCAGGAGGCGACGATCGTCGCCGAGGCCGGGCAGCCGGGCCGGATCACGGTCGCCACGAACATGGCCGGCCGCGGGACCGACATCAAGCTAGGCAAGGGCGTGGCCGAGAAGGGCGGGCTGCACGTGATCTCGTGCGAGCCGAACAACAGCTTCCGCGTCGACCGCCAGCTGTACGGCCGGGCCGCCCGCCAGGGCGACCCGGGCACGGCCCAACTGTTCTGCTCCGTCGACGACGAACTGTTCGTCCGCCACGCCCCCAAGGCCCGCCGCGCCTGGCGGGCGATCGGCCCTAACCGCCTGATCCGCCTCGCCCAAGCCCGGGCCGAGCGACTCGCCCGGTTCAACCGCAAGCAGGTGTTGAAGGCGGACGAGTGGACTGACCAGTCGCTGCCGTTCTAGAGCGGTTCTACTCAACCTGTTGCGTGTAGCCGCAGTGGCTGGAGGGACCAGGTTGAGCGTCCGCCGCACGTCCCGCTACAGCGCGTCCATCTGTCCACCTTCGGATGCGCGGCGGACGGCATGAGCTGCTTGAGCTTGGCGAACGCGATCTCGATCGGGTTCAGGTCCGGCGAGTACGGCGGCAGGAACAGCAGCGACCCGCCCCGGGCCCTCGGTCGGCTTGCGGCCCCAGGGGCCTTGTGGCTCGAGAGGTCCTGCATCACGACCATGTCGCCCAGGGCCAGCGCCGGCAAGAGCACCTGGGCGACGAACGCCTCGAACGCGCCCCGGTCGACCGCCCCGCCGACCGTCGCCGAGCACCGCAAGTCCGGGTGACGTCCGGGACTGTGCAATTCTCTTCTCAGTACCGCTCCGCGGCATTACCATCGCGCCGGGACAAATGGGATTAGACTGGATCGACTCGGTCGGGCGGTACGCGCTGCGCTTCGCTGCCGGTATCGGATCCACCGCCGTCGCGGTCGGTGCGGTGGGGGCGGCTACCTTGTCGCCCCGGACGTGGCGGACGCCATTGGCGCGGCGGGCGCTCGCCCGTCAGATCGTCTCGATCGGGGCCGAAGGTCTCCCGCTGACGGCCGCCGCGGCCCTGCTCACGGGAGTGCTGGTCGTCGTCCAAGCCGACGTGTGGCTCCGCCGCGTCGGGCAAACCCAACTGTTCGGGCCGCTCATGGCGATCGTTGTGATCCGGGAGGTCGGCCCGCTGCTGATCAACCTCATCGCGATCGCGCGCAGCGGCGGGGCGATGGTCGTCGAGGTCGGAAACATGAGCTTGGCGGGCGAGGTGGCGGTCCTGGACGCGCTGGGCATCCACCGGTTCGGTTTCCTGGTCGTGCCCCGTGCGGCGGCGATGGGCGTCTCCATCCTTTGCCTGACGTTCGTCTTCGTCTGCGTGTCGCTCGCGAGCGGTTTCGTGGTGGGCGCGGGTCTCGGTTACATCCCCGGTCGCCCGGCCGGCTTCCTGTTCGACGTTCTCGACGCCGTCGCCCCCGTTGACGTCGTCAACCTTTTGATCAAGTCGGTCGCGCCCGGGCTCATCACGGCGACCGTTTGCTGCGCCCACGCCCTGACCGCCTCGTCCGCCCCGGGAGGCTTGTCCCGGGCCGCGGCGCTTGCCGTCCAGCGGTCGGTCCTCGCGCTGTTCGTCGTGTCGGCGACGGTGTCGGCGT
>JAQGHJ010000264.1 GCA_028288905.1 Phycisphaerales bacterium
CGCGCCCGTCGGCTGGGTCGCCCGCGGGGCGGCCGCCCCGCTCGTGCCGCCGTGCTTCAGTTCCATCTCCGGCGGCACGTACCCGGCCCCGCCGCTGGGGCCGCCGGGCTGCTGGGCCTTCTGATACTCCTCGGCCCGGCTCATGACGGCCAGGAACTCGCTCCCGCTGAACGTCTGGTTCGGGCTGCTGGCCGGGTACACCTCGGCGAACTCCAGCTCCTTCGTCGCGTACCGCGGGCTCGGGCCGAACACGCTCATCACGAGCCCGCCGCGGATCTTCAGCGCCTTGGCCAGCGCGACCGACAGCGCGCCCCGGTCAACGCCTTGGTTCGCCGGCTGGGCAAACCCGTTGCCGAGCAGCCCCTTGTCCTTCAGGGCCTTCACCCGCCCGGCGTAGTCGCCGGCGGCGTCTTCGCCGCCCTCGAACAGCAGCAGGGCGTGGAACGCGTCGTCGTTGCTCGTCACCGGCTCGTCCGCCAGCCGGTGCCAGAACTCCATCTGCTGCACCGGGTCGGCCCCGCCGAGCGTGGCCGCCAGCGGCCGCTCGACGGTGGCCGATCCGCAGCCGCCGACAGCGGCGACGAAACCAAGGGCGGCAGCGAGCAACAGTGTCTGGGCGGCGTGGGTCGGGGTTCGGTTCATGGGCGTTCCTCGTACCGGCGGGCACGCTCAATCAATCCAGCATATCGGCCGACCAGCGACCCGTGCGACGCAGCCCCCCCGTCGATCCCGTACGCCGCCAACACCGCCGCCCGGTTTTCGCGGGTCAGGTGGCCGACGCGAACCTCGACCTGGTCGGACAATGCTTGGTTGATCTCCGGCGTGAATCGGAAATCCACATGCCCGTGATCGTCCGGGTCTCCTGCCGGATCGTCGGACGTCCGCGGCTCCCGGTCCGCCAGACCGGCGAAGAATGCCGCCAGCGCGCGGAAGCCGGCACGGTTGCCGAGCACGAGAAGTTCCGGGATCGCCACGGGGACCGGCTCCGTCGCGTCGATCATGAACTGCTCGCGCAGGACGACCTCCGGCGGCTCGTCGCGCACCGGGCCGTCACCAGGAATCGGAGCGGCCGACGCCCCTGCCCTCTTATCCGTGTCCATCCGTGTTCATCCGTGGCTAACAACCCCGCGTTCAGAACGCGAACGTCAGGCTCGTGTACAGGAACTGGCGGGCGTCGGTGTTGCTGCCGAACGCCTGGTCGCTCGGGAAGAACACCCCGTACCTCACGGCCAGCGTCAGGTCGCTCGTCACCTGCCAGTTCAGGTACAGGTCCGGCTCCAGGCCGAGGAACCGGTGGTCGGCCGTCGGCTCGTCGATCGGGGCCCGCTCCTGCAGTTTGCCGAGCACGAAGAAGTCGAAGCCGAGCTGCAGCCGGGAGAACGCCGGCACCTCCGGCAGCGGCAGCGTGGCCGCCCCGACCCGCAGCGCCAGCAGGTTCGACGCGTCCGGGGCGAATGCCAGCCCGGTGTTCACCAGCCCGAACGCGTTGAACCCGCGGTCGGTCGTGTTCGGGCGGTTGCCGTTGAACGTGTTCGTGCTGCTGCCGCGGTCGGCGTCGCCGCTCGTGGCGATCACCTCGGCGCTGAACCGGGTCTGCCGGCGGTCGTTCACCAGGTAGTCGAGCCGGGCGTCGAACCCGATCGCCTGGATCTGGTTCCGCGTCTGCTCGACCGGGAACAGCCCGCCGGCCCCCGACGCCTCAAAGCTATTCGACAGCGTGTTCCCGCCCTCGTACGCCAGCTCGACGCCGTACCGCAGGTTCTGGGTCAGCCCGCCGGTGCTGCCGACGGCCAGGTAGTACGAGTTGTACTCGTACCGCGTCTGGATCAGCCCCAGGTCCAGCTCGTCCTTCTTGTTGTAGTCCCGCTGGAGCAGGCCGTACGCGTACGGGCGGTGGTCGCCGAGGTTCAGGGAGGCTTGGACGCCGTAGAACCCGCGGCGGGTGTTGTAGTCGAACCCGGGCCGGCTACTGTCGAAGTCGACCGTCCGGGTCGGGGTCACGCCGGCGATCACCTCGACGCTCAGCGGGCCCTTCTCGACGCCGACCGTGATCCCGTCGAGCGTCGTGCCGAGCACCAGCCCGTTGCCCCAGTACGCCAAGTCCCGGCCACCCTTGAACGTCAGGTTGAAGTCGGACCCCGCCCCCGCCCCGAGCAGCCCCTTGCCGTACGCCGCGTTGTACCGGCGGAGGTCGAACGAGTAGTACCCGCGGTCGAGGTCCCCGTCGATCGGCTCGTCCCCGAGCCCGTCGAAGCTGTCGCCCTTGTTGAAGTCGCGGTACCCGAACCGCCCGCGGAGGAACAGCTCCTGGGCCCCGTCCCAGTTCACCCGGACGTACGGGATCAGGTCGACCTGCCGGAGCCCGCGGTTGTTGCCGGCCGCGTCGTCGAGGGACAGGTAGCTGCCCTGGAGGAACGCGCCGTAGTCGACCAGCACCCGCTGCCCGGGCGGGACGGCCTCGTTCGCCCGGTACCGGGTGTCGAGGTCGTACCGCTCGAGGTCGCGGACGCGGGCCTCCCGCTGGAGCTGCTCGGCCCCGGTCCCGC
>JAQGHJ010000003.1 GCA_028288905.1 Phycisphaerales bacterium
TAGGACGCGTTCCCGGCCACGTCGGACCAGGTCAGGGTGACGTCGGTCGGGCCGGCCGGGGCGGCCGCCAGGTCGGACACGGCCGCCGGGACGGTCAGCACGGTGCCGGTCGCGGCGGCCGAGTCGCCGCCGACGCCCAGGGCCGTCACGCGGTACGTGTACTCGGTCGCCGGGGTCAGCCCGGCGTCGGCGAAGCTCGCGGCGTCGGCGGCTAGGCTTGCGGCGACGGTCGTCCAGGTGTCGCCGGCGTCGGCGCTCCGCTCGACCCGGTACCCGGTCTCGCCGCCGCTGACGTCCGTCCAAGTGACGGTCGCCACGTTGCCGGCGGTCGACGTGCCAGCAACCCCGGTCGGGGCGGCCGGGCGGGTGGACGCCGACAGCTCGGCCGTCGGGGCGGACGGCCCGAACACGCTGGTCGCCGACACGCGGTACAGGTATGCCGTGCCCTCGGTCAGCCCGGTGTCCGTGACGGTGACGACGGCCGGGTCGGCGATCGTGGCGACGGTCGCCCAGTTGTCGCCGGCGTCGTCAGACCGCTCGACGACGTACCCGGTGTTGCGGGTCGACCCGTTCGTCCAGCCGACGGTGACCGAGTCGATCGTGGTGGCCGACACGGCCGGGCCGGTCGGGGCGATCGGGCGGGTCGTGCCGGTGACGAGGGCGGCCCCGGACGCGCTCACCGCGTTGACGGCGATCGCCTTGTAGTAGTACGCGGTCGCCTCGGTCAGGCCGGCGTCCGTGTACCCGCCGACGCCCGAGTCCACGAGCGCGATCTGGGTGTACGTGACGTTGTCCGAGGACCGGTAGATCTGGACGCCGGTCTGGCGGGCGCTGTTCTCGGCCCAGGTCAGCTCGACGACCGAGCTCGACGTGGCGGCCGACGCCAGGAAGTCGTACAGCGGGGCGATCGCGGTGACCGCGTCGACCGCCGGGGACGCGACGGACAGCACCGGCCCGTTCGCGGCGACCACGCGGTACTTGTACGCGGTCCCGTCCAGCACGTTCTCGTCGACGAACGACTCGGCGTTCGCGGCGGCGGTGCCGGCCGACGCCCAGGTGTCCCCGGCGTCGTCCGACCGCTCGATCGTGTACCCGGCCTCGCCGCCGGAGTGGTCCTGCCAGGTGACCGTGACGTCGGACGCCGTCGGGGCGGCCGCCACGTCGGTCGGCGGGACCAGGGTGGTGTCGGCCGCCGCCTCGGTGCCCGGGGCGGACTCGCCGCCGGCGTTGTACGCGGTGACGCGGTAGGCGTAGGCGTGGTTCTCGGCCAACCCGGCGTCCGTGTACGCCGTCACGCCCACGCCGAGCGTGGTGACCGCGTCCCAGGTGTCGCCGGCGTCGGCCGTGCGGTACAGGCGGTACTCGGTCTCGCCCGCCACGTCGTTCCAGGTCAGGCTGACGGACGTGCCGTCCGGCTGGACGACGCCGGCCAGGCCGGTCGGGGCGGACGGGATGCGGGTGGCCACGACCGGGCCGGTCGTCTCGGACGCCCCGCCCTCGTTGGCGGCCGTCACGCGGTAGCTGTAGGTCGACCCGGCGACGGTGCCGGCGTCGGCGAAGGAGGTGCCCGTGACGTCGGACCCGACGACGGCCCAGGTGTCGCCGGCGTCGTCCGACCGCTCGACGGTGAACGTGTCGGCGTTGACGGACGCGTTCGTCCAGCCGACCGCGATGCCGCCGGCCTGCTCGGTGGCCGTCAGGTTCGTCGGGGCGGCCGGGCGGGCGGTGCCGCCGGCCAGGTCGCTGTACCCGCTGTCGCGGCCGACGCCCATCGTGGCGGCGACGCGGTAGTCGTACGCCCCGCCCTCGGTGGCGGTCGTGTCGGTGAACGTGGTCGCGTCGGCGTCGGCCGTGCCGACCGCGACGAACGACCCGGCCCCGGCGACCGACCGCTCGATCCGGAACCCGGTCTCGTGGGCCGAATGGTCGACCCAGTTGACGGTGATGTCCGTAGTGCTCTGGCTGACGGTGGACGCGTCGGACGGGGCGGCCGGCGGGACGTTCGCCGTGGCCGCGGCCGAGTCGACCGACCGGGCCTCGTCCTGGGCGGCGTGGACGCGGAAGGTCGGGCTCGTGCCCTCCTCGACCGCGACGGTGTAGGTGGTGACGCCGGCCAGGGTCGTGCCGGCCAGGGTGAACGTGTCGCCGCCGTCCGTCGACACCTCGACGACGAACGCGGTCTCGTGGGCCGACGCGTCGGTCCAGGTCACGTCGACCGAGGTGGCCGACGTGGCGGCGGCGGCGACGTCGATCGGGGCGGCCGGGAGCGTGGTGGCCGCGACGTCGTCGCTGGCGACCGACGCCCCGCCGACGCCGGCGGCCGTCACGCGGTACTGGTAGATCGTGCCCTCGGCGGCCGAGTCGTCCGTGAACGTCGTGACGTCCTCGTCAACGGTGCCGACGATCCCGAACTCGCCGCCGACCGTCGCCCGCTCGACCACGTACCCGGTCTCGCCGGTCGAGTGGTCGGCCCAGGTCAGGGTGACGCCCTCGGCCGTCACGGCCGTCACGGCGAGCGTGCTCGGGGCGGCCGGGCGGGTGGTGGCGCCCGCCGTGTCGCTGGCGGCGCTGTCGCCGCCGGCGTTCAGGGCGACCACGCGGTAGCCGTAGCCCGTCGCCTCGGTCAGACCGGCGAAGTCGTCGAACGTGGTCGTGGCGACTTGGCCGGCGGTCGCCCAGGTTTCGCCCTCGTCGGCCGAGCGCTCGACGCGGTAGCCGGTGGCGCCGGTGACGGCGGCCCAGGACAGCCCGATGTGGGCGGCGGCGACGCTCGTCGCCGCGACCGACGTCGGGGCGAGCGTGCGGGTCGAGCCGGACGCCGCTTGGCTGGCCAGCGACTGGCCGCCGGCGTTCGTCGCCCGCACTCGGTAGGCGTAGGCGGTGGCCGGGGAAACGGTGGTGTCGGCGAAGGAGGTGTCTTCGGCGTCGGCCGTGCCAACGGGGGCGTACGCCCCGCCGCCGGTCGACCGCTCGATCACGTACCCGGTGACGGTGCCGGTCGACCCGTTCGACCAGGACACGGTCAGGGCCGACGAGCTGACGGACGCGACGCCCACCCCGGTCGGGGCGTTCGGGACGGTCGTGGCCGTCACCGCCGTGGCGTACGCCGACACCCCGCCGGCCGCGTTGGCCGCCCGCACCCGGTACTCGTAGCTCTTGCCTTCTGCGGCCGACGCGTCGGTGTACGCCGTCGCGTTCGCGGCCGCCGTGGCGAGCGGGGACCAGGTCTGCGACCCGACCGCCCGCCGCTGCACTTGGAAGCCGGACTCGCCGGCCGAGTGGTCGGCCCACGTCAGGGCGACCTGCGACCCGTTGGCCGCCAGGGCGGCGGACAGGTTCGTCGGGGCCGACGGCAGCGACGTGGCCGTCACCGCGGCCGAGTTCGCGCTGGTCCCCTGCCCGGCGATCACGGCCCGGACGCGGTAGCTGTAGGTGACGCCCTCGACGGCGGCGGCGTCGGAGTAGGACGCGGCGTTAGCCGGGAGCGTGGCAATCGTGGCGAACGACCCGCCGCCGGCGGCCCGCTCGGCGACGTAGGCCGTCTCGGTCCCCGCGTTGTCCGTCCAAGCCAAGTTGATGGTGGTGGACGTGGCCGGCGTGGCTGTCAGGTTCGACGGGGCGGCCGGGTTGGTGGTGGCGTTGGCGGTCGCGGAGTAGTCCCCGCCGACCAGCCCGACCGCCCGCACCCGGTAGTAGTAGGCCGTGCCCTCGGTCCGGCCGGTGTCGGAGTACGCGTCGGCGTCGGCGGCCAGCGTGGCGATCGTCGCCCACGTGGTGCCGTTCGTCGACCGCTGCAGTTCGACGCCGGTGGCCGTGGCCGACCGGTTCGCCCAGGCCAGGTCGAGCCGGGCCGGGGACACCTGCGTGACGAACAGCGTGTCCGGGGCGGCCGGCATGCTGGCGGCCGTCGCGACGATCCCGGCGGCCGACGGCAGCGTGCCGAACAGGGCCGTCACCCGGTAGCTGTAGCTCGTGTTCTCGGCGACCGCGGCGTCGGCGAACGCGTCGGCCCCGCCGCCGACGATCGCGACCTCGGCCCAGGCGTCGGTCCCGGTGACCGACCGCTCGACCCGGTAGCCGGTGGCCGCGGCGCTGCGGCGGGTCCAGGAGACGTCGATCTCGGCGTCGGACGCCGCGACGGCGACCGCGTCGGCCGGGGCGGCCGGGCGGGTCGTGACCGAGACGCTCGTCGCCCCATTTGCGGCCGTCCCGACGTTCGCCTCGCCGCTCCCGCCGGTCGCGCTGACCCGGTAGGCGTAGGTGGTGGCCTCGGCGGCCGTCGCGTCGATGAACCCGCTCAGGTTCGCCTCGGTCTGCCCGACCGCGGCGAACGTCACGCCGTCCGTCGACCGCTCGACGAGGTACCCGGTCTCGTTGTCGGCCGCGTCGGCCCAGGTGACGGCGACCGTCCCGTCGGCCGCGGCGACCGCCGACACGGCGGTCGGTGGGACCGGGGCGGTCTCCGTGTTACCGACCGACACCGGGCTCGCCCCGCCGGCGTCGATCGTCGCAAAGCTGATCGACCCGTTGCCCGGCTGGACGGCGGCGACGAACCCCTCGCCCCCGCCGCTCTGCAGCTGCTGCGTCTCGAAGCCCGAGCCGGGCTTGCCGGCGACGAACACCCCGTCGGCCGCCGCGTCGTAGAACACGACCTTCGGCAGGCCGGTGACCGGGTCGATCATCAGGGCCGGGGTCGGGTCAGACCCGGCCGGGACGGTCGCGATCGTGGTCGCGGCGAACGTCCGGCCCTTGGCCCCGCCGGCCTCGGCGAGCTTGATCGCCCCGGTCGCCGGGTCGTAGTAGCTGACGGTCGGCAGCCCGTTCGCCCCGATCGCCAGCCCGACGTCCGCGGCCGCGCCCCCGAGCGTCTCGACCGTCGTCGTCTTGCCCTTGGCCGTCACCAGGACGTGCCCGGTCGCGTCGGCGAACGCGACGACCGGCTTGTTCGTCGCCGGGTCGATCGCCAGGCTGCTGAACTGCCCGACGTCGCCCTTCTTGGCGACCGTCGCGACGTTCCACTTGTTCTTGGCGGCGTTCTTGAGCGTGGCCAGCCGCAGGTCCCCGCCGTCCCGCTTGTAGTAGCTGATCGTCGGGACGCCCTTGGCGTCGAACGCCAGCGACGGGTTCTCCCCGACGTTCCCCTTCGTGTCGACGGCGACCGTCTTCCAGGCCGACCCGTCGAAGAACGCGTACCGCAGGTCGCCGTTGGCCGCGTCGAAGTACGCGACGCCCGGGTGGCTCGCCTTGTCGACGGCGAGCGACGGGTTGCGGCCGACGTCGGCGCTGGACCCGTCGATCGTCGCCGGCGCCGTCCACGCCCCGGCCGGGGACTGGAGGGTGTACTTGAGGTTCTTGGCGGCCGCGTCGTAGTAGGCGACGTGCAGGTTGCCCGCGGCGTCGTACGCCATCGAGCTGTCGGCCCCCGGCT
>JAQGHJ010000017.1 GCA_028288905.1 Phycisphaerales bacterium
GGCCCCGGCCGACGGCGCGGTGCGGGCGCCGGCCGGCCATGCCGGGGCGGGCGGCGTCGGCATTGGACGCTTCCGCGGTCGGACGCGCTCGTCGAGCAGCTTGGCAAACGCCTCGGCGTCCATAGTCCGGGTCACGCGGCACCCGCCTTCCCGTCGCCGGCCTTCTCGCCCAGGAACTTCGCCAGGTCCGGCGGGGCGGGCAGTTCGATCCCGAGCACTGCCGCGACGGCCGCGGCACCGGCGGGGCGGTTATGCAGGTCCCACTCCGAGACGATGTCGTTGTCCGACTCCGCCGCTAGGAACGCGTCGAGCGTCGGGGCGGCGAGCGGCGCGAGCGCGTCGGCCAGCCCCGCCGCGGCCCGCTCGGCTTCGGCGTAGGCCTTCGGCGTGCCGTTCCAAGAGGAGACTTCGAGTTGCCGCCATTCCGGAAAGGTGCGGGGAAGGAGATTGAACAGCAGCCGGGCCCCAGGCCGTTCCCCAAGCGCGGCCTCTAGCTTCGGGGCCACCTTCCTCGCCCACTCGCGCATGGCCCGCTGAAAGTCCTCCCGCGGGTCGCGCTTCGACGTCGCGGCCGTCCCGGACCGACCGCCGCCCGTCGTCGCCTTCCCCGCCGCCGGCTTCTCCGGCTCCAGCTCCTTCTTCGCTTTCCGCACGGCCGTCGCGGGCCGCACGAACCCGGCCACGTCGGCGACGATCCCGCCGAGCGTCCCCTCGGTCAGCGCCGCGTCTGGGTTCTTCGCCTGAAACGTCGCGACCTTCTTCACGAACTTCCCGATGGCCGCCTCGCTCAGCCTCGTGTGGGCCTCGAAGCACAGCGGGTGCGTGCACATGCCCGCCGCCGGCTCGTCCGCCAGCGACCCGCCGAACAGGTCCGGATCCGTCTTGGAGTTGAACGGGCACGTCGCGCAGGCGTGGCCGGTGCAGCCCGGGCCGGTCACGACCACGTCGAGCCGCCACGGGACGGTCTTGAGCGACCGGAGCCGCTCATCGACGTGCCGGCGGCAGGCGTCGACGCTCTCGCCGCCGGTTCCGTCCGGCCGCTTGGCCACCAGCCGGCCGACGTGGTCGGCCGCGGCCGGGTCCCCGAGTTTGGCCAGCTCGCGGGCGTGGGCGAGCGTGAGCCGGCCGGCCGCCAGCAGCCGCCGGGACTCCCCGCCGAGCCGGCTGACGTACGCGTGGTCGCGGACCCAGCCGGGCGTGTGCCCGAGCTGCAGCCCGACGTACGCGTGCAGGCCGCCGGCGGCTTCCACGTCGGCGAACAGCTTCGCGCTGGCGGGCAGCTCCGGGTTCCGCGTGGCCAGCTCGTCCAGGTCGCCTAGGCGTTCGAGTTCCGGCCGGAACCCGGGCTTCTGGGCCATCGGGCCGAACGTCGCCTCGACCGAGTCGATCACCCGGGCGATCGCCAGCGCCCGCTCGACGGCCGTCAGCTCCGCCCGCCCGAAGTTTTCGATCGTGCGGAGGATCTCGACCTCCGACGGCGTCATCTCGATGGGGTACACCTTCGCCGCGATCGTCTCCCGCCCGAGCAGCTCGTGGGCCGCCAGCCGTCGGGCCCCGAAGATCAGCTCGAACTTGCCGTCGCCCTGGTCGCGGAGCCCGACCCGCTGCTGGAGCCCGCCGACCTCGATCAGCCGGGCGAGCCGGGCCAGCGCCGCCTCGTCCTGCCCCTCCCGGTGGTTGCCGGTCCGGACGACGTCGGCCACCGACACGTCCCGCTCAGTAAACCGGGCGGTCGCGCCGACCGGCAGCGGGGCGGCCAGCTCGCGGACGCGGGCGGCGTCCAGCTCGGCCGTCAGGGCGTCGAACTTCGCCTCGACCTTGACGGCCTCGGGGCCGTACACGTTGCGGTCGCGGAGCTTGGCCAGCTCGGCCTCAATCGCGGCGGGTGTGCGGGCCGGCGGGGGTGCCGGGGCCTTGGCCAACTTGGCGGCCTTTGATGGCTTAGCGGGCTTCTTCGGGGACGGCTTAGCTTTGACGGCGGGCATGGGGTTCACTCCGGTAGGGGATGGCCGCGGAGGGCGGCGGGGGGTTTAAACGAGAAATGACGGACGGAGCCGCGGACCGTCTCGTCCCGCAGGTACAGGACGCACGGCCCCAGCAGGCCGTGGAGCAGCCGTTGGGCGGCGACCGGCGACGGCGGCCCGTCCGGCCGGCTGATCGAGACGTGCAGGAACCGGCCGAGTTGCCGCTCGTGGTCGAGGCTGACGACGATCCGGTACGGCTGCCCGCGGTCGATCAGGTCGAACACGTGCGCCCGCTTCTTGCTCGGGGCCTCGGCCGGGAACCGACGGCAGAACTCGGCCCGGACGACCTCGCGCAGGGCGGCGGGCAGCCGCGCGACGAGGGCCTCGATCGGCTCGGGTCGGAAGGGGAGGCTCATGCGGCCCCCGTTTCCGCGAACAGGTCGCTCAGGTCGTTGCTGATGCCGACGGACAGGTCCGGGGCCGGCCGCCACTCCCCCGTCTTGCGGTGGAACTCCATCCGTACCCAGTTCGGCAGGAACCGCTTGGCTTTGGCCGTCGCGACGAGCTGCCACCAGACGGCGTCGAGCCGCCGGCGATCGGCCCGCGCGGCTTCGGCCGGCGTCGGCTCGGCGGGGCCGGCGTCGAACATGTCCCCCTGGTACTCGGTCAGGTCGCCGTCGAGCGTCCGGGGCATCTCCCGCTCCCGGGGCAGCGACCCGTACGCGTACCCGCACTCCACGCACCGCGGCCGGCCGGCGGCCGACAGCCGGAAGCACTTTGGGCACAGCCGGACGCCCGTCTCGGCGGGGGCCTTGGCCCCGCCGTCGAGCGAGTACTCGAGGTGGCGGGTGATGCGGCCGTGGCGGAGGAGGTTGCCGGCGTGGTCGAGGACGACCGGGTACGCCTTGCCGGCGCACGGGCGGGTGGCCCGGCCGATCGACTGCTTGTGGAAGCAGAGCGACTCGGTCGGCCGGGCGAGCTGGACGCACTCGACGGCCGGGACGTTGTAGCCCTCGCCGAACAGCCCGACGTTCGACATCACCGTCACCCGGCGGGCGGCGAAGTCGGCCGTGACGCGGCGGCGCTCCGCCGCGTCCGTGTCCCCGTCGACGTGCGCCGCCCGGACCCCGGCCGCCCGGTACCGCTCGACGATGTGGCGGGAGTGCTCGACGTTGACGGCGAAGACGATCGTCAGGTACCCGTCGGCGTGCCGCCGCCACGTCTCGACGAGGTCGCCGACGAGGTGGGCCTTGTCGACCGCCCTGGCCAGCTCCCGCTTGTTGTAGTCCCCGCCGCTGCGGTGCACGCCCTTGAGCGACCCCGCCGGCGGGCAGAACGCCTTCGGCTCGACCAGGTAGCCGAGCGCGATGAGCTCGGCCTCCCGCGGGGCCTCGACGATCGCCCCGAACGTGTCGCCCAGCCCCTTGCCGTCCAGCCGGAACGGCGTGGCGGTCAGCCCGACGATCGGGGTGGTCGGGCACCGCCGGACGACCCGTTGGAACGACCCGGCCGGCGCGTGGTGGGCCTCGTCGATGACGATCAGCTCGGGCGGGGCGACGTCCGGCCGGCGGCGGACCGTGTCGACCGCGACCACCTGGAGCCGGCGGCTCGGGTAGTACGGGCGGCCGGCGGCGATGAACCCGGGGTCGAGCCCGACGCCGCGCAGCTCGTCGGCCGCTTGGTCGAGCAGCTCCCGGCGGTGGGTGACCCACCACGTCCGGAGCCCGAGCTCGGCGACGAGCAGCGACCCCATGAAGGACTTGCCGCTGCCGGTCGGCGCGACCCCCAGCGGGCGGTCCGCGAGCCGGGCCTTGAGGCCGTCGACGAACGCGCGTTGGTAGGGGCGGGGCGCGTTCACGCGGCACCCCCGCCGGCCCGACCGCCATGTAGGATTTTCGCGTAGGAAAAAGAGGTGTCTTGGCCGTAAACCGCTATAAGGAACGGATTAACGGGAGGACGTGGGTCCGGTCTTGAAAACTAGTGGGCCCGCAAGGGTCCCCAGGGTTCGAATCCCTGCTCCTCCGTTGTAAATCTTTCCCTATCAACGGCTCCCGCTGCTAATTGGGTTTTGGACGCTTGATCGTCGGATCGCACTGTATCCCCTTTGTGTCTGTCTGGGGTGGGGCGGAGAAGGGATGAATCCCCCGCTGCCTTTTCACCATTCGTCTCCAGCCGTCGACTCGCATGTAACGACCGCAGTATCCCGGTCACCGGTCCGGGGCCGTTCTTGCACCATATCGACCGGCCAGCGGTTGATTGCGTTCGCTCGGCCGCTGGACCGGATCTTTGCTTCGCCTCGCAGATCGTTCAGGTCACCCCGGCCGCTGTGCCGGCGGCGCATCGGAACCCGCGATTACACCTCTCTGCCACAGCCGTCCACGATCCCGCCACGGGCGAAAGGCACCACCCCGTTTTGCCGATGTCCGCATGGGCGGCGGTCGATGTGGCGTCTTGGTGACGTTTCGTCGGGGCCCGCGTCGACGCTCGCGTGCCCGCCCTCTGGCTGGTGCGCGACAAAGGGGGATTTAGCCGTGCTCAAGCCTCCCCCACCTGCCGACGAAGCCGCCCGGTTGGCGGCCCTCCGGGCGTACGACATCCTCGACACGCCCGACGAGGCGGCGTTCGACGACCTGACCCGGCTGGCCGCCCGGATCTGTGGGACCCCGATCTCCCTCGTCAGCTTGGTCGACGCCGACCGGCAGTGGTTCAAGAGCCGGGTCGGATTGGACGTCGCCGAGACCCCGCGGGACCTGGCGTTCTGCGGGCACGCGATCCTCGGCCAAGACCTGTTCGTCGTCCCCGACGCGGCCCGGGACGACCGGTTCGCCGACAACCCGCTCGTCGCCGGGGACCCGCACGTGCGGTTCTACGCCGGGGCCCCGCTCGTCGGCGAGGGCGGGCAGGCGCTGGGGACGCTGTGCGTGATCGACCGCGTCCCGCGGGAGCTGACGCCGGATCAGGCGGACGCGCTGCGGGCGCTCGCCCGGCAGGCGATGAGCCAGATCCGGCTCCGGCGGTCCGTGGCCGGTCTGACCCTGGCGCTGGTCGAGCGGGCCGAGGCCGAGCGGGCGGTCGGGGCGACGCACGACCGGCTGCGGCGGCAGAACGCCGCCCTCGTCGACCTGGCCCGGCAGGGGGTCGCGGCCGGGGCGGACCTGCG
>JAQGHJ010000020.1 GCA_028288905.1 Phycisphaerales bacterium
CGCTCGTCGGGCTCGACGACGGCCCGCTGTACGGCGGCGGCGGGTCGCTGGCCAACCCGATGGGGTGGCCGGGGTACGGCCAGCTCCACGCCGGGCACTGGTGGGTGTACGAGTGGATGCTCCAGCACCCGACCGTCCAGCACGCCCGGGCCGACACGGTCAACCCGCTCGTCGCCTCCGCCTGGACCTACACGGTCCGGGACGGGCTCGGCGGCCGGGCGAAGCGGCGGGCGGAGCTGGCCCGGGGCTTCGTCGCCGAGGTCCTCGACGGGCTGCGGCACTCGGTCGTGACGGCGGCCGTCGCCGCCCTCGACTACGGCCCGGCGTTCTTCGAGCCGGTCTGGGCCGACCGGGAGGGCCGGCGGGTGATCGAGCGGGTGAAGCCGCTCAGCAGCAACTGGGCGATGACCCAGGTCCTGCTCGACGCCAAGGGCAACTTCACCGGGCTCCGGTCGGCGACCGGCGACGGGGCCGCCCTGGAGGTGCGGCGGGCGAAGGCCTGGAAGTTCACGTGGGACGGGGCGAAGTACGGGCACTGGGGCCGGCCGCTGCTGGAGAACCTGCGGGAGACGGCCTGGAAGATGTGGGTCGACGCGGCCCAGCAGATCCAGGCGCTCGGCGGCAAGCTGTCCGGCCGCCAGGCGTACGCGATCGTCCCGGCCGGCGGGTACCCGGACCCGAAGCAGCCGGGCAAGCAGCGGACGTTCGCCCAGGACGCCCAGGACGCGCTGACCGCGTTCCACCAGGGCAAGAGCCCGGTGCTGACGAGCCCGAGCGGGGTGCCGCTGAACGCCGGGAACATGGAGGCGTGGGCCAAGATCGCCGGGCAGGCGTTCGTCCAGTTCAACGCCGTCGACCACGGCAGCAACGCCCCGGCGATCGCCGCCATGCAGGGGCGTATGGAGCACGCCGAGAGCCTGATGTTCGAGGGGTACCTCCGGTCCCCGCGGACCGGCCAGGAGGCCGAACACGGGTCGAGGGCCGACGCCGAGCAGCATACCGACACGGCCACGCTGACGACCCAGGTGATCGGGAACGAGCTGGCGTTCCAGGCCCAGCCGCTGGCCGACTGGCTGGCCGGGTTCAACTTCGGGCTGCCGGCCGGGACCGTAAGGGTCCAGCAGGCGGAGCTCGTCGACCGCAAGCGGGCGGCCCGGAAGGCGACGTTCGACACGCTGCTGCAGACCGACGACGCGTTCCGGGCCGAGGTGATCCGGATCACGGACGTCGACCAGATCATGGACGAGCAGGGGCTGCCGCGGAAGCACGACTTCGACGAGGCGAAGGTGGCGGCCGACCGCGCGCAGCAGAAGGCGGCCGGGGCGGACGGCGACCCGGGCAAGCCAGCGGCCGACGACGAAACCGACGCTGACGACGACACCGACGCCGATCGGGAAGCCGCCTGACCGTGCCCAAGCACCGCTACAGCAGCACCCAGGTGCAGCTCCCGTCGACCCTCGCCGCGGCGGTCCGGGCGATGGCCGCCCGGATCCCCGACGCCGACCTGGCGGAGGACGGTAGGGAAAGCGTCCCGCACGTGACCGCTCGGTACGGCCTGCAGGTCGACGACCCGGTGGCCGTGCGCCCGATCGTCGCGGGTTTTAGCCCGATCACCCTGACGCTCGGCCGGACGTCAGTGTTCCCGGCCACGCCCGACCGCCCCAGCGACGTCGTGAAGCTGGACGTCAGCAGCCCCGGCATCCGCAGGCTCAACGCCGCCTTGGCCGCCCTGCCGCACGCGGACACGCACCAGGGGTACACGCCCCACGTGACGCTCGCGTACGTGCTCCCCGGCCGCGGAACCCGGTACGCCGGGCTGGCCGACTTGGCCGGCCGGTCGGCGACGGTCGACAGCGTGCGGTTCAGCGACCGAGACAGCACTCCGACGGACCTCCCGATGACGACGACCGCCACCCCCTCAACGGACCGGACGTACGACCCGGCGACGAGCACGTGGTCGTTCAGCCGCTCGGCCGGCGGTGACAAGCCTGCCGTCGGCGGTCACTGGGTGACGATCGACCACCACCCGGTGTTCATCGGCGGCGGCGTCGGCCACGTCCCTGCCCGCGTGAAGCACGCCCACGGCACCCGGTTCACCCGGGCCGAGATCGAACGCTCGATGATCGAGCACTACCACGCCACCGGCGGCGGGTGGCGGGCGGAGCACGACCGGGAGCTGGCCGACACGAGCCCCGGCGGCCACGCCTGGACGTTCAAGGGCAAGCTGCCGGCCGAGGTCAAGGAGCACCTGGCCGGCCGGCCGGCGCTCCGCAAGCTGTTCCGGGTGTCCAAGGACGCCGGCGGCGGGGCCGACGCGTTCGCCGCGCTCGGCGACCGGTACCTGGACCTGGCCGAGCTGGCCGCCGGCTCCCCCGCCCGGCTGGCGGCCGAGCACGCGGCGAAGTCCGGCGACCCGGAGCTCGAGTACCTCGCGAAGGTCCACGCCAACCTGCCCCGCGGCGGCAAAGACCGGGCGGACCTCGGCAAGCTCGACCCGGCCGGGCTCCGAGTCGGGGACCGGTTCACCGTCAACGGCGTGAGCCACCGGGTGGCCGAGGACGCCGACGGGTACCGGGTGCTGCGGCACGGGACGGACTACGAGGTCCCGGTCGACGCCCTGGCGGCCGTCCCGCACGACAAGGGGTCGTTCCGGGCCGGGCGGGCGGCGGGCGCGGGCCGCGGCGGGATGCCGCCGAAGCCGGCGGACGACATCCCGTTCAGCCGGTCGGCGTCCCGGACGTTCGACCCGTCGCAGGGGTACTGGCGGACCGTGCACGGGGCGAAGGTCCACTTCGACGGGGCCGGGCGGGCGGACCAGGGGCCGCGGGCGGCCGTCGAGAGCGTGGCCGGGCGGCCGCGGGACCGCGGGTTATTTGAAG
>JAQGHJ010000266.1 GCA_028288905.1 Phycisphaerales bacterium
GGCTTGCCGGCGAGCAGGGCCTCGGCCGCCGGCACCCGCCACGGCTTGTGGGCGACGCCGCCGAGCGCCAGGCGGGCGTCGGAGACCGTGCCGCCGTCCATCTCCAGCCCGACGGCGACGGAGACGAGGGCGAACGCGTAGCTCGCCCGGTCCCGGACCTTCAGGTAGGTGTAGTGGTCGGCGAACCCGCGGGCGGGCAGGTCGATGCCCGTCACCACCTCGTCGACCGACAAGGTGTTGTCGACGTGCGGGGCGTCGCCGGGCAGGCGGTGGTAGTCGGCGAACGGGATGCGCCGGTCCCCGCCGGGGCCGGTCACGTTCACGACCGCTTCGAGGGCGGCCAGCGCGATGGCCATGTCCGACGGGTGGGTGGCGATGCAGTGCTCGCTCGCCCCGAGGATCGCGTGGATGCGGTTCACCCCGCCGATCGCCCCGCACCCGCTGCCGGGCTGCCGCTAGTTGCACGGCGTGGCCGTGTCGTAGAAGTAGTAGCAACGGGTCCGCTGGTTCAGATTCCCGCCGTTGGTGGCCATGTTTCGGAGCTGGGCCGACGCCCCGGCGAGGATCGCGCGGGACAGCATCGGGTACCGGGCGACCACCCGCTCGTCGTAAGCGGTAACCGCGTTCGTGGCCGTCGCCCCCAGCCGCAGCCCGCCGTCGGGCAGGTCCTCGATCGCCGCCAGCGGCAGCCGCGAGACGTCGACGAGCTTCGCCGGCCGCATCACGTCGGCCTTCATCAGGTCGAGCAGGTTGGTCCCGCCAGCGACGAGGTCGGCGGCCGGTGCAACCGTGCTCGAGTCGTCGCCACCGCCGGCAGACCGAATTTCGGCCACCGCCCCGGCAACGCTTGCGGCGCGGACGTATTGAAAGGGTCTCATCGGCTCGTCCCCCCGCCGTTGGCGGTCACCCCGGCGAGGCCCTCCCCCATCACCTGCTCGACGGCCGCCACGATGTTCGGGTAGGCCCCGCAGCGGCAGATGTTCCCACTCATCAGCTCCCGCACGTCGGCCGGCGTCTTGGCGTGGCCCTCTCGGATCAGCCCGACGGCCGAGCAGATCTGCCCGGGCGTGCAGTACCCGCACTGGAACGCGTCGTGGTCGATGAACGCCTGCTGGAGCGGGTGCAGGGCGTCGCCCGCGGCCAGCCCCTCGATCGTGGTGATGTCGCGCCCATCCTGCATGACCGCCAGGGCTAGGCACGCGTTGATCCGGGTCCCTTCGACCAGCACCGTGCACGCCCCGCACTGGCCGTGGTCGCAGCCCTTCTTCGTGCCCGTGAGGTCGAGCGGGCCGCGGAGCAGGTCGAGCAGCGTGGTCCACGGCGCGACGGCAAGCCGCCGCTCGGCGCCGTTGATGCGGAGCGTCACGGGCACGTCGGCGGGCGGTGCCGGCGGCATGGTCGTGTGGGAGAGGGCGTCGGTCGCGGTCATGCGTGTTCCTTTGCCGGTGCCATTACGATCGGCGGAGTGCCCGTCGTCGCTGCTTCTAGGACGACGGCTTCCGACGTCGCCGGACAGGTTGGCCGCCGCGCCGAGTGGCTGTCGTACCGCAGCGGCCGGCCGTGGGCGGAGAGCATCGCACGCCGCCCGCGCCGGGTGGAACGGTGTAAAGCCGGCACTTCCTTCGCCCGGTCGCGGATCGTTCACCGGGCGCGGCCGCCGGTCCATCCCCGGCCAAATCCCCTAGGCCCGTTCGAGGCACGGGGTGTGCGGCACCAGTCCGTACGCCCCCGCCGCGCGGCGGATGACGGTGGCGACTCCAAGAACCCGTAGCGGGAGACGTCGATGGATCTGACAGGCAAGGTCGCGTTGGTCACGGGGGCTGGGTCGGGCATCGGCAGAGTGTCGGCCGTGCGGTTCGCCAAAGCCGGGGCGAAGGTCGGCGTCCTCAGCCACACGCCGGACGAGGTGAAGGAGGCGGCCGAGGAGATCCGCAAGGCCGGCGGCGACGCGATCCACCTGACGGCCGACGTCGGTGACCCGGCCCAGATCGAGCGGGCGATCAACGAGTTGGCCGCTCAGTACGGCCGGCTCGACGTCGTGTTTGCCAACGCCGGCATCAACGGCGTCTGGGCCCCGATCGAAGAGCTCACGCCGGCCGACTGGACGAAGACGATCAACACGAACCTGACCGGCACGTTCCTGACGATCAAGTACGCCGTCCCGCACCTGAAGCGGGCTGGCGGCGGGTCGGTGCTGGTGACGGCGAGCGTGAACGGCACCCGCATTTTCAGCAACACCGGCGCGACCGCCTACTCGTGCACGAAGGCCGCCCAGCTCGCGATGACCCAGATGCTCGCGCTGGAGCTGGCCCGGTCCGGCATCCGGGTGAACTGCATCTGCCCCGGGTCGGTCGACACCGAGATCAACGACAACACGAAGCAGCGGGACGTGGACAAGGTGAAGATCAAGGTCGAGTTTGAACAGCAGATCCCGCTGAACAACAGGCCGGCCACGAGCGACGAGGTCGCCGACCTGGCGCTGTTCCTGGCGTCGGACCTGTCGCGGCACATCACCGGCACGCCCGTCTGGATCGACGGGGCGCAGTCGCTGCTGCAAGGGTGACCGGGCGGTCTGGCCGCGTTGTGCCCGATGACAGGCTCGCGGGGGTGGCCTAGGCTTGCCGCGGGACCATGAAGGGACGGAACTCGGTGGTCGCGGCGTCCGACGCGCGGCGAGCCGATGGTGCATTGCAACGTGATCGCCCTCCGCGATCGCGAGTCAGTCGGTATGTCGCGTCCACGTCGGCAAGGTCGCCGCGGACCTGCCGCGAGCACGGTCCCGCCGCCGGTCCGCCGCCGGCGTTTGCGACCTGGAGGTCGGACTGCCCATAGTAGCCGCCATCGTGTTGGCCGCCGGCGGGTCGGTCCGCATGGGGGCTCGCAAACAGCTGCTCGCCGTCGGCGGCCGGACGTTGCTGCGGCGGGCGGCCGAGGCGGCGGTCGGCGCGGCCTGCGACCCCGTGGTCGTCGTGCTGGGATGCGAGTCCGACCGCATGCGGCCCGAGTTGGCCGGCCTGCCCGTCCACACCGTGCCTAACCCCGACTGGGCGTCTGGCATGGGGTCGTCCATCCGGACGGGCGTCGGCCGCGCACTGGAGCTCGCGCCGGATGCCGCCGCCGCCGCCATCCTGCTTTGCGTCCAACCACTCGTCACCGCCGACACAATTCGTCGCCTGCTGGCTCACCACGCGACCGCCGCCCGGTCGGCCTGCGTGTCGGCGTACGCTGGCACACTCGGGCCGCCGGTGGTGGTCGCCCGGCCCCTGTTCCCCGAACTGCTCCGGCTCCCGAACGCCGGCGGCGCCAAGGCCGTCTGGGCCGGCAGGCCGGATGCGGTCGCGGTCTTCCCTTGCGAGCAGGCCGCGAGGGACGTGGACACGCCTTCCGACTTCGAGCGGCTACTGAAGGATTGGCCCGGCGACGAAAAGGTCTGAACCGAAACGGCAAGGACACCCCGTTCGCCCAACCCGATTGCCGGCGAGCGAAGGCGCGGCGGGTGGTCCCACAAGAACCGAGTCGACGGCGAGCAGGTATACAAAAAAGCCGCACGGCGGAGGGAAGTGCCGTGCGGCTTGGCGGAGGAGGAAACGAGGCTTGTGGCGAAGAAGCGGCCCGGCGCTCGACGCGTCCCGATCCCCAGACCCGGAACGACCGACCCGTTCACTTCGCCGTGTTCTGTGAGCGCCGGCCGATCGCACCCGGTGGTGCGCCACAAAGCCCCGGACAACGTGCCGCCTGCGGACCGCCCGCAGGCGGCACCTGCCCTGGGAACCAACCGCGCTCGTGGGGACGTAGAGCGAAGGTGGTGCCACACCTCGTCACGCCGCTGATTTCCCACCGAGTCCTGAAAATAGGCCTGTTTTCCGCGTTTTTCGGCTTTCGCATTAGCCTGCCGAACACGAGCGCGCGTCCATTTTCGCAGCATCCACCATCCCGGTCGGCACCGAGTGATGAAAACGCTCGCACGCCGGCTAGGACCCCCTGGATTCGGCTGCGGAAGCGACCGGTTGAGTGGCAGCCGCGGCGGGGCGGGTCGCCGCCTCCGACGTGGGTCGCTCCCAGCCGCCGCCGAGCGCTTTGTACAACGCAACGAGATTCGTGGAGACGGTGCGGTCGCTCTGGACGAGGGCATCTTGCGACGCGAAGAGGTCGCGCTGCGCTTGGAGCACGTTGAGGAAGTCCGTCCGGCCGGCCTCGTACAGCTGGGTGGCAAGCGTGACGGCTCGGCCGTTCGCCTCGGCGGCGGCGGCCAGGGTCTTGCGCCGGTCCGCCTCGCGCAGGTAGCCGACCAGCGCGTCCTCCACGTCCCGGAAGGCGGTCAACACCGACTGCTCGTACAGCAGCGCCGCCTGCTCCTGGCGGGCGTTCTGTACGCGGATGTTCGCCCGGATCCGTCCGGCATCGAAGATGGGCCAAGTGATGCTGGGACCGATCGAGTAGAACCGGCTGGAGTAGTTGAACAGGTCGCCGAACTCCAGCCCCTGGGTGCCGAGCGATCCGGTCAGGGCGAACCGCGGGAACAGGTCGGCGGTGGCGACGCCGATGCGGGCGGTGGCGGCGGCCAGCCGGCGCTCCGCCCGGCGGACGTCGGGGCGGCGGCGGAGCAGGTCGCTCGGCAGCCCGACCGGAAGATCCGGCGGCGGCTTCGGGATCGCCTTCGGCGGTGACAGCTCGTCGGCCAGCGCCATCGGCGGCTGGCCGACGAGCACCCCGATCGCGTGGATCGACTGCCGGGCCAGCGCGTCGAGCGACGGGATGGCCGACGCCGTCGTCGCCACCTGGGCCTCGGCTTGGGCGACGGCCAGGTCGGTCGTCAGGCCGGCCCGCAGCCGGTTGCGGGTCAGGTCCAGCGTGTCCTGCTGCGTGCGGAGGTTCTCGCGGGCAATGGTGGCCTGCCGCTGGTACCCGCGGAGCTCCACGTAGCTGCGGGCGAGGTCGCCGAGCAACGTGACAAGCACGTCCCGTTCGTCCTCCACGGCGGCGGCGACGTCGCCGGTCGCCCCCTCCACGCCCCGGCGAACGCCGCCGAACACGTCGAACTCCCACGACGCGTCGAACCCGGCATGGTACAGGTCGAACACGCCGGAGAACCCGGAGAAGCTCTGACTCCCGGTCGACCCGGTGACGCCGCCGGTCGTGCCCGTTCCGGTACCGGTCCCTCCTGTCCCACCGGTGCCCCCCGTGCCGCCGGTCCCGC